>DASYYQ010000161.1:0-2795 GCA_035933545.1 Candidatus Acidiferrales bacterium
GAACATCTGGAACTACACCGGCTCGATTGCCTTTCCAGCCACCGCGACCTGACCTGTTACGATTTCACCCAGCGCTTCCTTGCCGATACGCCGCCGGAAGCGGTGCGACCGGCGCGCATACTGACGGGCGACGATCTGAAAGCAATGGGATATGCGCCCGGGCCAGCGTTCAAAGAGATGCTGCGCGCGGTGGAAGATGCGCAACTAGAAGGTAAAATAAGAACCCATGAGCAAGCGGTTGAAATGGTAAGAGATACATTCCTCAATGGTGGCTCGGGGATTTTGCAAAGGAGAAATGCATCACGAAGCTGATTTTGAACGGTGGCTTGACAGCAAATCTACTGGAAACAATAGCCTTATATTCCCGTTGAATATCTGAGTGTCTTGTGCTAAAGATATCTAACACAAGGCAATGAAGTGGTTGTAACTCTTCCCAGAGTTTCTGCATCGAATAGTTTAGGCTAGGCCCGCCGGTTTTGTTCCTGCGTGGCCGAGAGGGGATAACAATAATGTCCAAGACACAAACTGCTGTACCTCATGAATTGCCGATATTGCCTCTGCGGGATACCGTGCTTTTTCCAGGCGCCGTGATGCCGTTGACAGTGGGGCGCGAGAGTTCCCTGGCGCTGCTTGACTCGCTGCAGGGCGAAGAGAAAATTCTGGGTGTGGTTGCGCAACTGGATCCTCGCATCGAAGACCCGGTCGGCACGGATCTGCACCAGATTGGCGCGCTCGGCAAAGTCCACAAAATGGTGCGTACGCCGAATGGAAATGTAGTTGTGTTTCTCGAAGGATTGACGCGAATTCACGTGGTTGAAATTCTGGGGCTGAAACCATTTTTGCGCGCGCGCGTGGAAGAACTGCCCGATGTGGATGACGCGCCTGAAGCGGAATTGACGGCGCTGTTTCGAAACACGCAGGAGCTATTCCGCGAAGTTGTGGCGCGTTCGCCGCAGCTTTCCGACGACCTGCAAGGCGTAGCGTTGAATATGGAGTCTCCATCGCAGCTGGCCGACTTTGTGGCCGGGACGCTGCCGTCGCTGAGCACGCTAGTGCGCCAGGAGCTTTTGGAAACGTCGAGTGTTCGCAAACGCCTGGAATCGCTGATCCGCGAACTGACGAAAGAAAAGGAAGTGCTGGAGCTTCGCGCGAAAATTCACGATCAAGTGCAGGAACAGGTGAACCAGTCGCAGCGCGAATTTCTGCTGCGAGAGCAGCTGAAGGCCATCCAGAAGGAACTGGGCGACACCGACGACACGCAGAGCGAAGTCACCGAACTGCGCGAAAAAGTGGAATCGAGTGGCATGTCGGCGGAAGCGAAAAAAGAGTGCGAGCGCGAATTGAAGCGCCTGGCACGCATGACGCCCGCATCCGCGGAGTACATGGTGTCGCGCACTTATCTGGAATGGATGACTTCGCTGCCGTGGGCGAAAACGTCCGGCGTTGAGGACATCGACATCCCGAAGTCGCAGGCGATCCTTGACGAGGATCACTACGACCTGGAAAAGATCAAGCAGCGCATTCTTGATTATCTGGCGGTCAAAAAACTTCAGCCGGGCATGAAGGGCCCGATTCTTTGCTTCCTCGGGCCTCCGGGAGTGGGGAAAACGTCACTCGGGAAATCGATTGCCCGTGCGCTGGGCCGCAAATTCGTGCGCATTTCGCTGGGCGGCATGCACGACGAAGCGGAGATTCGCGGCCATCGCCGCACGTACATCGGCGCATTGCCGGGTCAAATCATTCAGGGCATTCGCCGCGCGGAAACGCTGGACCCTGTGTTCATGCTCGACGAAGTCGACAAACTCGGCCGCGATTTCCGCGGCGATCCTTCGGCGGCGTTGATGGAAGTGCTCGACCCGGAGCAGAACCATTCGTTCCGCGATCATTACCTCGACGTGCCGTTCGATTTGTCGAAGGTGCTGTTCGTGGCCACGGCGAACTGGATGGACCCGATTCCAGAGCCGCTGCGCGATCGCATGGAGATTCTCGAGCTTGCCGGTTACACGGAAGAGGAGAAGATCCATATCGCCAAGAGGTTTTTGATTCCGCGCCAATGCAACGAAAACGGGCTTAAGGCCGGCGAGCAGATCGAATTCGCCGACGAAGGCCTGCGCGAGATCATTCACGGTTACACGCGGGAGGCGGGGGTGCGGAGCCTGGAGCGCGAAGTTGCGACTCTGATTCGCAAGCAGGCGCGCCGAATCGCCGAAGGCAAGCTGGAAAAGCTGGTGGTGACGCCTGAAGTGGTTCGCGAAACCCTGGGCGTGCCCAAGGTGCACATCGAAAAAGAGGTGGAAGAACGCGTGTCGCGGCCCGGCGTTTCCGTGGGACTTGTGTGGACGCCCGCCGGCGGCGACATCGTGTTCATCGAAGCGACGAGCATGCGCGGCGGCAAGCAGTTCACGATGACCGGGCACCTGGGCGAAGTCATGCAGGAGTCCATGCGCGCGGCTCTCTCGTGGGTGCGCGCAAACGCCGAGCGTTACGGCATCGATCCGGATTTCTTCCGCAAGCAGGACGTGCACATCCACGTACCGTCAGGCGCGATTCCGAAGGATGGTCCTTCGGCGGGCGTCGCGATGGTGACGGCGCTGGTGAGCCTGTTGAGCGGGCATGCCATTCGTCCGCGCGTGGCGATGACGGGAGAAATCTCTCTGAGCGGCGTGGTGCTGCCGGTCGGGGGCATCAAGGAAAAAGTTCTTGGCGCCAAGCGCGCGGGGATTCGCGAAGTGATTCTGCCCGCGGAGAACGAGCCGAACGTGAAGGAGGATTTGCCCGCGGACTTACTGGAAGGG
>DASYYQ010000168.1:0-5830 GCA_035933545.1 Candidatus Acidiferrales bacterium
CCGCGCGCGACGCTTGCGGACGCCGGCCTGCCGAATGATCTCTTCCGCATGGACGCGCTGGAATACTACGGAAAAATCAATTTGCTGAAGGGCGGACTGATTTTTGCGGATTACATCACGACGGTGAGCCGGAAATACGCGAAGGAAATTCAGACTCCGGAATACGGATGCGGGCTGGAGGGCGTGATTCAGTCGCGCGGCAATCGTGTGGCGGGGATTTTGAATGGCGTGGACTACACGCAGTGGAATCCCGAGACGGACACGAACGTCGTAGCGACGTATTCGGCGAAATTGATGGACGGGAAGCGGCTGTGCAAGAAAGATTTGCTCAGCGTGTTTCAATTGCCTGCGGAAAATATGGAGCGTCCGGTGATTGGAATCGTTTCGCGGTTCGTGGACCAAAAGGGATTCGATCTGATCGAAGATACTGCGCCTGACTTGATGAAAGAGGATTTGGCGCTGGCGGCGCTGGGGAACGGCGAGGCGAAATACGAAAAGCTTTTTCAGGAACTGGCGAAGAAGTATCCTTCGCGCGTGGGCGTGAAAATCGCGTACGATAACGTAGTGGCGCACAAGATCGAGGCGGGCGCGGATATGTTCCTGATGCCTTCACGATACGAGCCGTGCGGTTTGAATCAGATTTACAGTTTGCGTTACGGGACGATTCCGGTAGTGCGCGCGACGGGCGGGCTGGACGATACTGTCGAGCCATTCAATGTGAAAACAGGGAAGGGAACAGGATTCAAATTTGAGGAATATGAGGGCGCGGCCTTGCTAAGATGTATGCGCGAGGCGCTCGCCGCGTATCGCGATTTGCGGCAGTGGCGCGCGTTGCAAACGAATGGAATGGCCAAAGATTTTTCGTGGAAGGCCTCCGCGGCGGATTACGTGAAGCTGTACGAGGCGGCGAAACAGTCGCGAATCCAGGCAGCGGCGGCAACATCTAATCCATAGCGGGTGAAATTAATAAATCCGCGATAATAGAGGAGCAAAATGTCGCAAAACGTAGCAGCGGTAAGCGATGCGAATTTCCAGGCTGAGGTGCTGGACGCCAGCAAGAATCAGCCGGTGATGGTGGATTTTTGGGCCGAGTGGTGCGGGCCATGCAGGGCGCTTGGGCCGACGGTGGACGCAATCGCCAGCGAGCGCGCGGGCAAGTTGAAAGTGGTGAAAATGAACGTGGACGAGAACATGAACACGCCGGGGCGGTACAACGTTCGCGGCATTCCCACGCTGCTAATTTTCAAGGGCGGGCAAGTGGCGGAGCAGATTGTCGGCGCGGTTCCCAAAGAGAATATTGACAAGGCGCTGGAGCGACACCTGGGCTGAACGAGGAGCAAATGATGCGCAGTGAGCAGCCTGAGGATTTAATCTTAGCTCACATATATTCCTACCGTCATGAGGCAGACCTAGGGCGGTCAGCGCTGGAGAACGCGGGAATTGAAGCCTTGATCGACGCCGATGATTGCGGCGGGCAGGAGCCGCCCTTGGGCGCGAACGTTGGGGTTAAACTACTGGTTCACCGGCGCGACGAAGGAAAAGCCAAAAAACTACTCGAATAGCTTCCGCCGTCGATAAGTTTTCTTGCCAAGTCACGCCTTGCCTTCCAAAGACGCCAAGCGTAGGATGTTGAGTCTGCGCTGGCTGTAATCTCTCTGAAAAGTTTTCCGAGTACGCTTCGAGCGGGCAGGGTGCGGCTGGGCGCGCAGGAATAATGACAAAAAGAGCGAAGGACGAAACGGCGTCGTGAAAGCAATCGCGGTGGTGGGCGCGCAATGGGGCGACGAAGGAAAGGGCAAGGTAGTCGACTACCTTGCCGGCTCGTTTGATTACAGCGCGCGGTATGGCGGCGGACACAACGCAGGGCATACGGTGATCATCAACAGCCATAAGTTCGTGCTGCAATTGATTCCGTGCGGAATTTTGCGGCCCGGAAAAAAAGCGGTGATCGGGGCGGGTGTGGTAGTGGATCCGGCGGCGCTGGTTTCAGAGTTGGAAAGCATCGGACAGGGCGGGGTCGACGTAAATGGGCGGCTTTTTCTGAGCAATCGAGCGCATCTGATTTTCCCGTTTCATCGCGAACTGGAAAAATCGGCGGAAGCGGCGCGCGGACCGCATCGCATTGGCACGACTTCTCGCGGAATCGGGCCGGCATACGAAGACAAGATGGCGCGTTGCGGCTTGCGCGTTGCGGATTTGATGGATATGGAACGTTTCGAGCGGAAGCTTGAGCACGTGATTGAAGAGAAAGATGTGTTCAGCCGCGCTTGTTACGGGCAGGGACTGGATACGGCAGGAATTTTTGAGAAGTATCGCGAGCTGGGCGGGAGAATTCGCGGATTCGTCACGGACACTTCAGCGCTGGTAAATTGCGCGCTGGCCGAAGGCAGGTCAATTTTGTTCGAAGGCGCGCAGGGAACGATGCTGGATATCGACCACGGAACGTATCCGTATGTGACTTCTTCCAGCGCGACTGCGGGAGGCGCCTGCACGGGTTTGGGAATAGCGCCGACGCGGGTGACCGGCGTAATCGGAGTAACGAAAGCGTACACCACGCGCGTAGGAGGCGGGCCGTTTCCCACAGAGATGCCGGATCTGGATGCGCAGGCGGTGCGCGACCGCGGGAAAGAGTATGGCGCGGTGACAGGGCGTCCGCGACGCTGCGGCTGGCTGGATTTGATTATGCTGCGTTACGCGATTCAAGTGAATGGGATCGATTCGCTGGTGGTGACGAAGCTGGACGTGTTTGACACGCTGAAGGAAATTCAGGTGTGCGTCGGCTACAAATACAAAGGCTCTAAGCTCAGCGAAATGCCGGCAGAGGTGGAAGTGCTCGCGGAAGTGACGCCGGAATACAAAACAGTTCCGGGCTGGCAGCAGCCGACGGAGCATATTCGCGACGCCAAAGACCTGCCAAAGGCAGCAATCGATTATTTGAAGTTTATTTCCGACTGGCTGGGCGTGGAAATCGGAATGATTTCTACCGGGCCGGAACGGGATGCCACGATAACTCCTCCTGGAACAAAACTCGCGTCCTGGCTGTGAGCTTCCATGCCGTCGTTTGAAGATGCCCGCGCAAAAGTAATCGAGAAATGCCGCGAATTAAGCCGCGTTCCCTCGACGGAAACTGTTGAACTGAAGAGCGCTCTTGGCCGGGTGCTGGCACAGGATATTCACGCCGACCGCGAATATCCGCCATTTGATCGCGCCGCGCGCGATGGTTTTGCGGTGCGCTCAGCGGATTGCCAGGAGGAAGCCACAACCCTGCGCGTCGTCGGCGAAGTCGCCGCGGGCGCGGATTTTAGCGGCCGCGTCGGCGCCGGCGAATGCGTGCAAATTATGACTGGCGCGCCAGTGCCAGATGGCGCGGACGCCGTGGTGATGATTGAACAAACGCATGCGGGCGAGTGCCGTGGAACAGTGATCGTTGAGCGCGCTGCGACGGCGGGAATGAATTTTGTACCGCGCGGCTCGGAATCGCACGAGGCAGACGTTCTGCTTAAAGCGCCGGCGAGAATCGGCGCTGCGGAAGCGAGCGTGGCGGCGCAGGTCGGATGCACGCATGTGATGGCTTATCGCAAGGCGCGCGTGGCCATTTTGTCCACCGGAAATGAAGTTGTGGAAATCGGCGCGCAGCCGGGTGCGTTCGAAATTCGTAACAGCAACGCGGTTTCGCTTGCCGCGCAGGTCAGATTCGCGGGAGGTGAAGCGCTGCCGCTCGGAAATGCGCCGGACCGCAGCGAAGAGACTCGTGCCTGCGTCGAAAGAGGATTACAGGAGGACGCGCTGATTATCAGCGGAGGTGTTTCGGCAGGGAAGTATGACTTGGTCGAGCCCGTGCTGCGCGATTTGGGCGCGGAGTTCATCTTTGACGCGGTGGAGATCCGCCCCGGCCGGCCGGCGGTTTTTGCGATCTGCAAGGAAAAGCCCGTGTTTGGCTTGCCGGGAAATCCAGTGTCCACGATGGTAACGTTCGAATTGCTGGTCGCGCCAGCGCTGGATGTCTTGAGCGGAGTGGAACCGCGTTCTCTGCCACTGCTGAAGGCAAAATTGAAAGAGGCAGTCGAGCAGCGCGCGGCGCTGACGCACTTTCTGCCAGCTATGATTGAGTGGACGAGCGGGGAGGCAGTGGTGACGGCGCTGCCCTGGCAAGGTTCCGGCGATATGGTGACCGTGGCGCATGGGAATTGTTTTTTGGTGGTGCATCAAGACAAACTGAAGCTCGCTGCCGGGGAGTGGGTAGACGTTTTGCCGCGCCGCGAGATATTGTAGATGCGCGGAGATAAAGCTGGGAAAACATGAGGAGTTCGCTGACACATTACGATTCGCGAGGGCGCGTGCGCATGGTGGACGTAACCACCAAAGCTGCCACCGAGCGTAAGGCGACGGCGCGAGGCTTTGTGCGCATCAGCGCGAGCGCGCTGACTAAAGTGCGGCGGATGAAAACGCCAAAGGGGAATCCATTTGAAATAGCGCGGATTGCCGGAATCGCGGCGGCCAAGCGCACTGCGGAGCTGATTCCTCTTTGTCATCCTTTGCTTTTGACGCACATAGATGTTGCGCTCGAGCTATGCGAAAATGGTGTGGAAATCATGTCGCAGGTGACAGCGACTGGCCCCACCGGCGTGGAAATGGAAGCGCTGACGGCGACGTCCGTTGCGGCGCTGACGCTTTACGACATGTGCAAGGCTCTGGATCGCGGCATGGAGATTTCTGAAATCTGTCTGATGGAAAAGGCGGGAGGGCGCAGCGGCCACTATATTCGGCCGAAGTCCGCGCGAGAACGGCGATGAAAGGCGTCAAAGTTCTTGTGGTGGACGACAACGCGCAGGTACTGAACCTGATCGTCAAAGGGCTGGAGCTGCACTGCGAAGTTCGCACCGCTTCGGATGGCGCCGACGCGCTGATGAAAATCGTGGACGATACGCCCGACCTGATCCTGTGCGATTACCGCATGCCCGTGCTGGACGGGCGGCAACTTTACGAAAAATTGCGAAGCCGCTTTGCGTCGCGGCCGATCCCGTTCATTTTTTTGTCGAGCCGCAGTGACATGGACGAGAAACTGCGGCCGATGGTGGATGGCGTCGAGGAATTTATCGCCAAGCCGTTTTTTGTGCACGAGCTGGTGCGGCGCGCCAAAAAAGTGATCGACCGCTTGCAACTTGAAAAGCTGCAGAAAACTTCCGCGCGGCCTGGTGTGATTCAGGGCCGGCTGGAAGAAATGAGCATGCTGGACCTGATGCAATCGCTTGAAATGGGCCAGAAGACCTGCAAATTGACGGTGCGCAATGGCGGTAACGCGTGCGAAATTTATTTTGCCGGCGGGCAATGTCAGGACGCGCAGATGGGCAAGGTGAAAGGCGAGCCGGCGGTGTATGAAGCGGTGCGCTGGGCAGGCGGCGAGTTCGAAATTGACTTCAATGCGGCGCCGTCGCGCACCACGATTGAGCGCTCCACCACTGGAGTCTTGATGGAAGCGATGCGGCTGATGGACGAGAGTCAGCAGGAAGTTCCGGAAGGGCAGCCGGGCGGGGCGAAAAGTTGAAGGCCGCGCGTTGAGCGCCGCAAGAAGAATGCGCGTTTCCATCGTGACCATCAGCGATTCCGTTTCGTCCGGCGGCCGCGAGGATCTTTCCGGCAAAGCCCTTGCCGAACGTTGCGAGAAATTGGGCTGGGAAGTGATTTCCAAATCCGTGGTGCCTGACGATGAGGCGCTCATTCGCGCACAGTTGCTGGCGCTGGCGACTTCAGCGAAAGTGGATGCTGTTCTAACAACCGGCGGCACAGGAGTGGGGCCTCGCGACGTGACGCCGGAAGCGACTGCGGCGGT
>DASYYQ010000026.1:0-18659 GCA_035933545.1 Candidatus Acidiferrales bacterium
CTTTACCGCGCAAAGTCGTATAAATTCGTATCATTCCGACGATTTTCGATCTGCGATTTTTCGCCTGTTTGCCGCACCCTTGAAACGGTTTTTTGTGGCTTGCCTGCATTCTCATTCATAGCGCAGGGCGACCATGGGATCCACGCGGGCTGCGCGGATCGCGGGCAGCAGACACGCCGCTGTCGCGACCACCAGCACAATCAGTGTCACCCCGAATAAGGTCACGAAATCGGTTGCAGAAATGCCATAGAGCATTCCGGCCAGAATGCGGCTGAAGGCCAGCGTGAGCGCCAATCCGCCGAGGCATCCCAGCGCGCACACTCCCAAACCTCGCAGCAGAAACTGCCTGGCGATTCTCCCGCGCAGCGCTCCGAGCGCCATGCGCAACCCGATCTCGCGCCGCCGGACGGCGACCGAGTAGCTGAGCGTCCCATATAAGCCGATACAAGCCAGCGTAATTGCGGTCAGCGCAAAGAATGCGAGAAGAATCATGCGCAGCCGGTTTTCGGAAAACGACGCATCAATATGATCGGTGAGCGGAGAAATGCCAAAGACGGAACGGCCCGGGTCAAGCTTCGCGAGCCTTTGGCGCACGGTATTTGCCATGGTCATCGGCGAGTTGCGCGTGCGCAACAAATAATACGGATCGGGCATGGGCGCGCTCAGGCACCAATACACCGTCGGCTCCGGCGCGTGATTGAGCCCTTCTTCGCGCGCGTCGGCAACGATGCCGCGAATCTCGCCGGTTGGCAGGAAGCCTTGTCCCAATTCAGCGACATGGCGCCCGATTACACTTAACTGCGGAAGATAGGTGTTTGCAAAGCTGCGATTCACCATTACGTCCGCGAGCCCATCGGTGCGTTCGCGGCAGGTTTCGCCTGCCAGCAAAGGAATTTTCATGGTTGCGAAATAATCCGGCGACACGGCCCGGTCGTCGGCGAAGATTTTGCGGTTCGGATCCGCTGCTCCCTCCGCAATTTTCATCTCCTGTTCGTGGCCGGATGACGCTACGCCGGGCAGCGCAGCGCTAGTCGCAGCATCGCTCACGCCCGGGAGCGCGCGAAGCGAATCGAGAGTGCGGTCGATGCGTTGCGTAAGGCCGGCGTAGTTGGCCGTCTCCGCATACGATGCGCTGATGTGAAACGTGAGGACGTGCGTTGGCTCAAAGCCGGGCGAAACGCGCCCGATTTCCTCAAAACTGCGCACCAGCAGGCCCGCTCCCGAGAGAAGCGTCACCGCCAGCGCCACCTGAATTGCCACAAGCAGCCACTGCAATCGATTCCGCGCAGAAACCTGCGTCACACTGCTCTGCACCAGAGAACCGGATATGCCGTCGCGCGATGCACGCAATGCGGGGGCCAGTCCGCAGAGAAGAGTGACGATCACCGAGCACACCAGCGTGTAGAGCACGATGCGCGCATCCAGGTGAATTTCTTGAACGCGAGGCAAGTTCGCAGCGAGCCGCTGAAAGGCCGCCGCTCCCCAATCTGCAACTAAGAGACCCAGGGCTGCGCCGGAGAGCGCCAGCAAAGCCATTTCCGTCAAGAGTTGCCTGACGATTGCGCGCCGGGATGCGCCCAAAGCCAAACGGATTGAGATTTCACGGCGGCGGTGCGAAGAACGCGCCAAAAGCAGCGCGGCGATGTTCGTGCAAGCAATCAAGAGCAGCAGCGACACCGCGCCGAAGAGCATCCAGAACGAGCTGCCAACATCGCCCACGACGGTGTCCTTGAGCGGCTCGACCTTCACCGCGATGTTCGCATCGGGCTTTGGATATTGCCTGCCAAGTTGCATCTGAACCGTCGCGAGATTCGCGCGCGCTTGTTCGACGCTTACTCCCGGCCTAAGCCGGCCAATGACTGTGTACCACGTATCATCGCGGCTGAGGGTATAAGGGCCGCCGATGGGTACGCACCACCAAACGTCCACATCTCGTACTGGAAAGAAAAACGACGCAGGCATGATCCCTACAATAGGGATGCTCGCTTTACCGATTCGTATTTTCTTTCCAACTGCGTTTGGGTCTCCTCCGAAGTGTTCGCGCCAGTAGTGGTAGCTGATCAACGCAGACGTAGGGCCGCCGTAGCGCTCCTCTTCCGGCGTGAAATCGCGCCCCAGTTGCGGCGCGACTCCCCAAACCTGCAAGAATCGCGGGGACACAAAAGCGATCGTGATTTTCTCGGGTATCGGGCCGGAGGTTTCCGAATCATCTTCTGTGTAGTATCCGGTGAGCGCCTGAAACGTGGAGTTCAGGCGATTCCAGTCTTCCAGGCGCACGGGCGCGACAAAAGGATTCCCGCCTTTGGTCTTCGGATTGTATTGCGAGATGCGCATTAGCTCGTTGCCGTCTGGGAACGGAAGCGGACGCAACAGGATGGCGTCAATGGCTGAAAACACGGCCGTGTTTGCGCCAATCCCTAGGGCCAGCGTCAGAATGGCCACAGCGGTGAATCCGGGGGATTTGCGCAGCGTGCGCACCGCGTAGCGCAAATCTTGCAGCAGCGTCTCCAGCCAGCGCCAACCCCAGACGTCGCGCGTTGTTTCGTGGATGAGCGTTGCGTTGCCCAATTCGCGCTGCGCGGATCGCGCCGCAGCGGTCGCATCTTCGCCGCGTTCAACGCGCTCCTCCGTCGCCATGCGCACGTGCGCATCCAGTTCGTCTTTCAGCGCCTCCCGTTTCCACCACCAGAATAGGTTCATAACGTTTCCCTCCGCTGATTCAGCCGCACAGGCTGAAGCCTGTGCCACTCAGGGCCGCCGCTATCCGGATCAAGCCCGCACCGGGCGGGCCTGAAGGCCGCCCCTACGCGCCCAAAACGCGAACGTCATGCGTTGCTCCGTTCGCGCGGGACGATGATGCCCGCGATAGCGTCGGAAATCTGCGCCCAGCGCGATTTTTCGTGCGCCAATTGCTTTTTGCCCCTGGGAGTGAGCCGGTAAACGCAAACGCGCTGCTTGTTCTCGGAAATTTTCCATTCCGCTCTGATCCAACCCTGCCGCTCCAGCCGATGCAGCGCCGGGTAGAGCGACCCCGTGTCCACCTGCAAAATTTCTCCGGAGCCGGAGCGAATGGCCTGGCTGATGCCATAGCCGTGCTGCGGGCCCCACTGCAGCGTCTGCAGAATGAGCAGGTCCAGCGTGCCCTGCAGCAGTTCGATGCGGTTCTGATAACGTGTTTTCACGGCGCCTCTCGATGGTGCCCTTGGATGTAGACAGCCTACATCTTAGCATGTAGATGCTCTACAGCCATACATAAAGATGAGCAAGTAGCGTGCCGCGGCGCGGCACGAGATAAGTTTCGCCCTGACGGCCGTTTACATGGGCAGCAAGTTGCCGAATGACCGGCGCGGCGACCGTTCGCGGGACGATGCGTTGCGAAAACGGACACTTTGCTGAGGGCGCTGCCAACCATCGCAGCCATTTCGCGAAATCACAACGTCGCGTAAACTGGCGTGGTGTCGCAGCCGCAAAGCGCCAATGCGCCGAAGCCTCAGTTGATGGATGATACTTTTCTTCGCTCGCTCGCCTGCCCTCACGACCACACGGCGCTTCGGCGCAAAGATGGAGCGCTGGAATGCGAACAGCATCACACCTTCGCGTTCGAGCAGGGCGTGCCGGTTTTTACTGAACAACCGCGCCGCGAGCTGGTTCCGTTGAATATGCCGCCTATGCCGAAAGTCGCGCCTGAGCCATCGAGCGGGGTCGAGCCTGCGAAAACGATCGGAACAATCGATGCGTTCGTGAACGATTGGATTGTGAATACGAATGGCAATTTGTACTGGCGCGCGCGTGGCCGGCTGACGCGCTATCCGATTCCCTCCTGGCCGTTTGGCGCCGGAAACGGACAAACTCTGCTCGACGTTGGCTGCAGCTGGGGACGCTGGTGTATCGCTGCGGCCCGTGCAGGCTTTCAACCCATCGGCCTCGATGTGCATATTGACGCGCTGGCCGCAGCTGGCCGCGTTTCGCAGCAACTCGGCGCGGATTGCCATTTTGCGTGCAGCGGCGTGGAAAAACTGCCCGTGCAATCGCGCAGCATCGATTGCGTTTTCTCTTACAGTGTGCTGCAACACATTGACAAAAGCAAAGTGCGTTGCGCCTTTCGTGAATTCGCGCGCGTGCTCAAGCCCGGCGGCATTTGCATGGTGCAGCTTCCCAACGCGATTGGCGCGCTCAGCATCGCGCAACAGCTCCGGCGCGGATTCCGCGAAGCGCGCCCGGGAAGCTTCGAGATGAGGTATTGGTCGCGCGCGGAGATCCGGCGCGCATTCGAGGATGCAGGACTGCCTGACGTTAGAATTCGCTCGGACGGCTTTTTCTCGCAGAATCCGCAGCTCGCAGACCTCGATTTATTGTCGCTGCCGGCGAAATTGCTGGTGCTGGTTTCCTATGCGGGACGGAAAGCAGGCGATGCGCTGCCGCCCCTGACGCACGTGGCGGATAGCCTATGGATTGAGGCGCGCGCGCCGCGTTTGAAAGCTTGATCTTTATCCTGAGCGCGTGCACTGCTAATATCGTTCAAATGTTTCGCGAGGGCATGCGGAAGTGGCGGAACTGGCAGACGCGCCAGCCTTAGGAGCTGGTGGCCGAAAGGCCATAGGGGTTCGAGTCCCTTCTTCCGCACCAAATTATTTGTTAATTGCGACCAACGGAGTCGCGTTGGAGATCCTGTTGTCGCATTCGGGACGTGCCTTCGAATGGACTTCAGCGAAAGGATGGCAGCGAGCCGAGCGGTGCGTCGCGCACTGAAAGTCTTGACTTTACCGCGAGTTAGCTATAGAAGTTGCACTTCCCACAATTGTCGTACCGGGAGGGGCCCCAGTGGACCGCGAATATGATCTCTTCGAGCAGCTTCCCAATGGCTCCCCAGTATGGCGCGGCCACGCCTCGGGCCTGCCAAATGTTCGCCTGAAATTGCAGGAACTCGCCACAACCACAGCCTATGAGTGCTACGCGATTCATCTGCCCACAAAAGAAGTTGTGGCTCGCCTCAATGTCAAAGGGCCCGGAGGGGCGGGCAGCAAACGCCTGATTTTTCAAATTGCGTACGACGGCAAGCGCGCTGCCGAACGTGCCGAGATATTGAGATTGTGCGGATACGAAGTAGTTTCTGTAATTGGCAACGAAGCCGCCAAAGTTATCCTAAGCCTGCCGCAGCACTGTGATCTTTTCGTGATTGGACAGTCAGCGCCGGAGAAAAATCGAAAGCAAATAGTCGCATGGCTCAGAGAAAAATACCCCGGTGTCCGCATCCTGGCGCTAAATTCTCCAGGGATTCGAGAACTGGCAGGCGCCGACTACAATGTGGAATCGAATGGCCCAAAAACATGGCTGCGCGTAGTGACCGGAGCTTTAGGCACCACCTGACCTCGGATAGGAAGAAACATGAGCGAGCGGCAAACCAGAACAGGAGCCGCTTGAATTTTACATTTGATAAGGACGGTCAGAAGAAAGCAGGCCTCGCGAGAAACGTTGCGCGCGAACCACGCCATGACGCTGCTCGAAATGCTTTTGCGCGCGGCGGCCCCACCCGCGCACGAAGTAATAGTTAAGTGCGCCGCCAGCGCCGGCGCTGACTATCGGAATCAACCGCGCGGTCCATTTTTCCGCAACGTCTTCGCCAATTTTGACGGCAACGCGGTCCATGATGAACGGTACCAGGCGGCCAACGGCCTGCCTCTCGATAAGGTCGCGCGTCAGGTCCACGCCCGCGGCGGTGGCTGCCGCCATCCACAATTCCACAACTTCTTCTTCGGTTTGATATTCGAAGCCGTAGAGAAGGCTGAGTTTTTGCAGCAGGCGCAGAGTGATGGCCGAGAGAAATCCCATATCGGGCACCATGGTGAGCAACCCTCCGAAGCCGAGGCCCATGCCTTCCAGCGCGGCCGCTTTGGAAGAGGCGCGAATCACGCTGTCGGCGTGCGGCTTGAGGTTCTGCGAGCCGAGAAAGAAAACGTCTTCCCATTTTTCGATAGGCAAATGGTGCGCGCGCTGCACGTGCCGAAGATACGCGCTCGGGTCGATGCGCACGTGGCGATAGGCTTCATGGGCGCTGGCGCGAATCGAGTTGCGCAGCGCTTGCGATGACAAAATTGGGAATTTCTTTTTCATGGTGCTTTAGATGCGCGCGTTGGTCGAAAAGACGGCTATGCTAAAAAGACGTTATAAACGGACGGGCAGTACAATTCTAGCATTTCTAAAAATAACTCGATATTATTTTGCGCCGACGGCCAATCGCGCGCCGATGTGGTTGCTCGCTCTTCTTCCTCCTGGCGGACATGAAGAGGTATGGCTTTAGGATTGGGGGGACAATTTAGGCCTCCAGAGAGTTTCGGGGGTTGAGGGTCTCGCTATGGAACGGGACTACGACCTGTTCGAACAGTTTCTTGACGGCTTCCCCGTGTGGCGCGGACACGCCTCCGGCTTGCCTGAAACTCGGCGAAGGCTGGAGGAATTGAGCCGACGCACGAGCAATGAGTGCTTCGCGATTCACATCCCGACGCGGGAGATCGTGGCGCGCGTCAACGTTCGCAGTTCTCGCGGGAAAAAACCCGTAGTGTTCCAGATCACTTACGCTCCGGAGCTCGCCGACGCGCGAACCCAAGTTTTGAGACTTCACGGGTACGAAGCAATCACCGTAGTGGGCAACGACGCGGCTAAGGTTGTCCTGGGCATGCATCAGGCTTGTGATCTGTTCGTTGTCGGACACGCGGCTCCCGAGGAAACGCGACGCGAGATGGTCGAATGGTTAAGAACAATTATCCTGGAGTGCGGATACTTGCCTTGAACCCCCCTTCGATTCCCCAACTCATTGGCGCCGACTATAACGTGAAAATCAATGGCCCGGAGACGCTCTTGCCGGTGCTCGCTAAGGCCTTGGGCGGCGGCCCGAGCGGAACTCAGGCAATCCTTTAAATCCCAAAGGTCCCTCACCAAGACTTCCACACGCGGTCGCGAAATAAAATTATTTTTCGATAGCGGGAATGGCGGCGGGGTTGGCGCCGGTTTGCGCTTCTTCGAGCATGTGTTCGGCGAGCAAATCCCAACTGACGAAATGGCCGGCCGCGTCGGGCGCGCCCGTTTCTGGATTGTAGTTCTCGTTCATGCCGCCGGTTTTGCGCAAGTCGCGAACCAGGACGTCAACCGTTTTGCGCGCCAGTTCGATAGCTTGCGCTTTGTAACCATAATCTTCCAGCCCGTGCATCAACATATAGTTTGAAACTACCCACACCGGCCCGCGCCAGTATCCGGAGCGCGGATTGTAGAGCCGCTCGGTGGCGGCGATAGTGCGAATGCCGTTGGGCGACCAGAACTCGCGCGGATTCAGCAGGTGTTCGCGGATCATTTCATTGGCCTGCTCTTTCGTCGCGATTCCCACCCACAGCGGAACGAAATTCGTCCACGTCTTGATGTGCACCAATTTTCCGGTGCGCGAATCGATGTTGAGGAACATGCCGTCGGGCGCGGACCACATTTTCGCGCGCACAAGTTGCGCCAGGGCGCGCGCCTTCTGCTGATACATTCTCGCATCCGCCGCTTTGCCGAGCTTCGTGGCCAGCGCAGCCATGGCCAGATATTCGCGATAGATGTAGCACTGCAGGTCCACGCCTTCGGTGACGTCCGCGGGATTATCGGAGACCGCCGGATTGTTATCCACGCCGCTTTCAAGGCCATTGAACCAGCGGTACAGCCCATCGGGAGAGCGCCGCGCGATGTCCCAGAACACCAGACTGTCGCCCAGCTTTTGATAGTAGGTGCGGGTGTCGTCTTCGTCGTTCACGCGGCTCGGCTGTCGCAGCCAACTGTAATCGTGAAGCGTTTCGGAAGCGCGCAGGGCCATTTGCGCGAGGAACGGCTTGCACATCTGCGGCAGCGCATCGAAAGCCTCGGTATCGATCTGCCGCGGCGTGTAACCCGTGGTCGCCCAGCGCGAATCCGTCGCGTCGAGAAAATCTTTGGCGGAATTTTCGAGTGGCTTGCCCACGCCGTCATAGCTGAGAGCTACGCCCATGAAATAGGTGTCCCAGTCGAAAAGCTGCGTGTAGGGGCCAGCAGGAACCACGTATTCGTGGTGCAGAATGCCGCCAGCAGGCTTGACGATATTCGTCTTGAAACCATACTTGGCGATGAGCTGCGAAATTTCGCTGCGCCGCTGCGCTTTCGCGACGGGGAGCGCAAGCGCGCACAAAAAAACCGCGAGGGCCATCAGCAATGCGCGCTTCCTTATCTCTCTACTCACGAACATGGGGACCATAAATTGCCAGCTTCGATTTTGGCATGCGCGCCACATCTTCCGCGCTAATGCCGAAGTTATCTTCGATCAACTCCGTGGGATTATTCGCGAGCCACGTGGAAAGCGAGATTTCCTGATATTCCGCAGCGGGAAAAGTAATCAGGATGCGCGTCGGCTCATCGCCCACCTGCTCAATATAATGCCCAAAACCCTGCTTGATGAACGCGACCTGGCCGGGGCCGAATTCGTCCACGCGCGAACGTCCATGCGCCCCAAAAATGCCGACGCGCGCGCGCCCGCGAATATAATACTGCCATTCGTCGGCGTTGGGATGCCAGTGCATTTCGCGCAATGCACCGGGCTTCAAATCCATAATTGCGCCAACCACCGTTTTGGATATTGGAAAATTACGCGAATCAACAATGCGCTCTTCGCCGCCGGGCCAGACTCGGGGATCGCCGGCCAGCAGCCGGTATTTGTGCGCACTCTGGCTGGGCAACGGTTCGCCATTGCGAAGAGGCTGCGGCTGGCGCGGAGGAACACGCCCCGGCGTAATATAGACTTCGCCTTTTGGCAGAGTGGCGATGGTCTGCGGGCTCAAGCCGCTATTTCGCGAGAGCACTTCGGGAATCGTTTGTGCAAACCAATCGGTAATGCTGAACGTGCCATACTCCGAAAAATAGCCGTCGTCGAAAACCAGGACAAAATGCGTGTCGCCCGGGCCGAGTCCCTGCAGCGAGTGCGGATGGCCCTTTGGGAAATACCAAATATCGCCCGGACCGAAATCATCAACTGCAGCCTCTCCGTCAGGGCCAAGAACGGTGGTGCGGACATTCCCTTCGATCACATAGGCCCATTCCGCGGCGATGGCGTGCCAGTGCAGTTCGCGGATGGCGCCAGGCTTAAGCACCATCGAAACACCGGCAATGCTGGAGGATACTGGAAATTCCGAAACGGTGACTTCCTTGGCTGTGCCGCCCTCGCCAGAATATCCTGACGATGCGTCGAGATCGTATTTGAAGTTTTCGAGCGGCGGCTCTTTGTGAGTTTCCACACGGATTTTGAGAGTTTCGCGCGCCTGCCTTTGAGACTCGGAACGGCGCTGCCTTGCCGCGAGCAAAGAAGTGAGCGACAGCCCAGCGGTAGTGAGCGGAACGGCACCCAGCAAACGGCGGCGCGTCAATCTCAAATCTTCCAGTGCCGAACCTGGCTTTGCCTCGGACGGATCCTCAACCACGATGCCTCCTGTTAGAATTGCGGATGCGCGAAAAGCATATTCCTGACGGCGAGCCCGCGCAAACAAAGAATTGACACAATACGTTTTGCAGGACAACGGGCGCGAATATTTCGCGGCACTGTGAATAATGCTAACGTTGAGTCAGAACCAGAAAATGTCCGGCAAGAGTCGAATCCGGCGCGTCGCGTTTCAGGGCGAACGCGGAGCGTTCAGCGAAGAAGCCGCCGTACTCCTGCTCGGCGAAGAAATTGACGCTGTTCCGCGGCCAACATTCGAGGCGCTCTTTTCGTCCGTAAAAGACGGCGTTGCCGATTATGCGCTGGCGCCCATCGAAAACTCGCTCGCAGGTTCCGTTCACAGATCCTATGATTTGCTGCTGGAAAGCAATCTGCACGTAATCGCCGAAGTGATTCTGCCCATCGTGCACAATTTGATTGGACTGCCGAAGGCGAAGTTCGAGCAAATCACTTCTGTTGAATCGCATCCGGTCGCGCTGGCGCAATGCGAGCGCTTTTTCCGTGAGCATCCGCAGATTCGGCGCGCCGCTGCGCTGGATACCGCAGGAAGCGTGCGCGAAATTATTGTGGCGGGCGACGCGTCACGCGCAGGGATTGCCGGCAAGCGCGCCGCGGAGATTTATGGCGGGAGAATCCTGCTCGAACATGTCGAAGACCATCGCGAGAACTTCACGCGCTTTTTGCTGCTGGCCGCCGCGCCAGAACCTCCCGAGCCCAATGAACACGCCGACAAACTATCGCTGGTCGTGCACCTCGAACACAAGCCGGGGGCCCTCAAACGCGCGCTCGATGCCTTCGCTGCACGAAACATCAGCCTGCTGAAAATCGAGAGCCGCCCGATTCCAGGACATCCCTGGGAGTACCGCTTCTATCTTGACCTGCAAGCGTCGCTCAACGATCCCGAGACACTGCGCGCGCTCGATGAGTTGCGAACGTGCACTACGGATGTGCGCATCCTCGGCTGCTATCCCGCTCACGCCAGCAGTAAGCCAGAGAAATAGGCACCAACGCTCGCGCGTGACGCAAATCCAGGCCGCAAATTGCCCGCTGGCCATCCGTACAGGTTACTTGCCAGCGGCGGCGCGCGGCGCTGCCTATTGTGAAAATTCGCGCTGCCGGAAATACTGCCATTACTATGAGAACGCAACCTGTGGTGGCGTTGTTGCTTGGCTGCGCGTTCGCTGGCTCGGCATTTGCCCAGCAAGGCCCGCGAAAATTCGGCTGGCTGCCCGCGAACGACGAGACGGCGCGCCTCGATCCCGCCAATTATTACGGCGGACGTACGTACAATCCCAGCCCGGGCGGCGGCAATATGCACGTGGACATCAAGTCGCAGAAGGCGGTCACGATTTTCATGGCGCGCGCGAGCGATTGGAGCTACGCGCTGACGCACCCTGAAGCGATGGCCACGCTCAATCAAGTTTGCGCGCGAACGCACGTCACCGAGACGACCTACACCTGCTTCATTTCTGAGCCGATGACTCTGGTGATCGAGGACGAACGGCAGAGCACCAGCAAAGCGGTTTTCGCAGGGCTCGGCGCGGCGCTCGACACCAACACCAACAATGCCGCCGCCAACAACGCGACCCGCGTTGCCAGTGTCGGACTCGCAGCGCTTCTCGGCGGCGGAAGCACGGCCAAAAAGCATTTCACCGACCCGAACGACGTTCACGTTCAATATTATCGCTGGGACTGTGTCGAGAATTGCGTCCAGCCGGAGTTTGAGTGGACTCGCGTGGTCAAGGAAAAGTACAAGCTGACCACATTCCCGAAAGTTTATGGCGGCTACACGCCCGACACGGACGGCGAACAGATCAGCGTATTCATCAAATCGCCTGTGCCCATGACGGTGGCTGTTTTGCCGTCCAGCGTCGCCGATCAGGTTTATTCGAATCCGCAAACGCTCGATTCAGCGCTGCAGAAAAACGCCTGTCAGCAGCGCGGCGTTCAGAAACTGCAGTTCCAGTGCACGTTCAACGCCGGCGATGGCCCGCAATCCCTCGTTGTCTTGCCGGAAGACGACTCGCGCGTCCCGCACAAAAACGCGGAAGTCGTTTGGCTCGCGGACAAGTGCGTGGCCAACTGCCCCGCGCCGCAGCCCCCACCTCCGGCATCGGCGCAGCCACCAACTCCAAATCAACCGCACTGATTAACGCGCTTCGCACGAACGTTGCGGGTGACACTCTGAGCGCCTTCCGCCTAGGCGTGGCGCGTTTGACTTCACAAATTGACAACCAAAACAGCGCGGAGAGATAATTTTGATTGGGGCCGGGGCGGGAAACATGGTCTCTCATCGACTTGAACCATGCCGCATGTCGGACGGGGAAGCCGGTCGATCCTGTTTGGTCTCTGCCGTGGCACGCGACTGCGGCTGAGAATGCCCGGAACCCACCAGCAGGCCTGTCACCCGGAGCGGGGGCGCGCGCTCCTGCTCATATCCGAATCCCGCCCCGCGACATTTTTTTTCGGCGGCGCGAGCTGAGTTGACGCGTGAGCGACGGTCACTTATACTGCGTTTGACATAGGTTGATCCGGCCTGTTCGCCCGCCCTTCTTCCTGAAAATTCCCGAAGAGGCTAAAGGCAGCGCGAATTTTTGCATTGTGGGCCGCGAATGTTGCAAAGTTCACCGGTGCAGAGGCGCAAATGCGCGGGCCCGAAGGCCGCCGCTACGTTTGCCCGGCATCATGGCGAGCGAGCCGATGAAAGAAATCGACCCCTACGCAAACATAAAGATGTCTCTAAAAATGTTAGAAAGAAAACGAAATGGCTGAAGCGACTTGCCGGCGCGAACTCGACCTTGAGATTCCTGCGGAAAACGTGCAGAAGACCACCGAGAAAATTGCGCGCGATCTTGCGCGGGTGGCCCGCGTACCGGGATTTCGCCCAGGAAAAGCTCCGGTGACGCTGATTCGCCGCCGCTTCGCCGAAGAGATCAAAGGCGAGGTGCTCGAATCGCTGGTACCGGAATACATTCAGCAGGCGCTCACCGAAAAAAAACTGAATCCGATCACGCGTCCGCAGGTTGACAAAGTGGATTTCACTGACGCCGGACCGCTGAAATTCCGCGCTAGCTTCGAAGTGCTTCCCGACTTCGAGCTGGGCGATTACAAAAATCTGAAAATCGAAGTGGAAGAAATCGAAGTCGGCGACCCGGAAATCAACAAGACGCTCGACGAGATGCGCGAACGCTCCGCGACCTTCGCTCCGGTGGAAGGGCGCGCCGCGCAGGATGGCGATTACGTTCAAGTGAAATTGATGGGCACGCCCGCCGGCGGAGGCGAACCGGTGCGCGCCGACAACGTCACCTGCCATATCGGCGCGGAAGAGACGCTGCCCGCATTCAACGAAAATTTGCGCGGCGCGAAACCCGGTGATACCCCGCACTTCGAGATGAAGTATCCCGACGATTATCCGGATGAGAAGCTGCGCGGCAAGACGTACAACTTCGCGCTGGAAGTCCGCGGAATCAAAGAAAAGAAATTGCCGGAGCTGAACGACGAATTCGTGAAGGATTTAGGCGAAGGCGCCGCTGGAGCAAAGAATTTAGCCGAGCTGCGCGACAAAATTCGCGAAAAGCTGAACGCCGCGCGCGATGAACAGCAGCAGGCGCAGGCGCGCGAGAAAATCCTCGAAGAATTGGTGAAGCGCCACGACTTTCCGGTTCCGCAGGCGCTCATCGAGAATCAAATGGACGTGCGATTGGAGCGCGTGGTGCGTTCGCTGGCCGCGCAAGGCGTGGACCCGCGAGCGGTGAACGTGGACTGGGTGTCCATGCGCCAGCGCCAGCATGACCGCGCCGAGCGCGACGTCAAGGCGGAAATCCTTCTCGACCGCGTGGCCAGCGCGGAAAAAATCGAAGCCACGGATGAAGACGTCGAAAAAGAAATCGCAGCGCTCGCCGAGCGTAGTGGCGAATCCGCAGCAGTGATTCGCGCCCGCTTGACAAAGGAAGACACGCTCGATAGGATTAAATCGAAATTGCGCAGTGATAAAGCAGTGGATTGGCTTTACCGCACGGCTCAAATTCAAACCATAGCTAAACGTGAAAAATAATTTCCTGGTTCGGGCTCCTCAGCGCGCCGGTAACTCCCTGTGAGAGATATGGACTATCCTCATCTGTACGCGACAACTCTTGTGCCGATGGTGGTCGAACAGACCAACCGTGGCGAACGCGCCTACGACATATATTCGCGGCTGCTGAAAGATCACATCATTTTCATCGGCACGCCGATTGATGACCACGTGGCGAATCTGGTAACCGCGCAACTGCTGTTCCTCGCGGCCGAGGATCCGGAGAAGGATATTTCGCTGTACATCAATTCTCCGGGTGGCGTGATCACCGCGGGCATGGCTATTTATGACACCATGCAGTTCGTGCGGCCCGATGTGGTGACGTATTGCGTCGGCCAGGCGGCCTCCATCGCAGCCGTGCTGCTGATGGCCGGAACCCCCAAGAAGCGCTACTCGCTTCCCAATGCGCGAATTTTGATTCATCAGCCATGGCTCAGCGGGCTTTCCGGCCAGGCCACCGACATCGACATTCACGCCAAAGAGATTTTGCGCACGCGCGCGGGGCTCAACAAGCTGATCGCGCATCATACAGGTCAAGCGGTGGAAAAAATCGAGCGCGACGTCGAGCGCGATTTCATCATGTCCGCGGAACAGGCCAAGGAATATGGAATCGTGGATGAGATCATTTCGAAAAGCCGTTAGTGCCGTTCCAAAAGGTTAGTAGCTAAACCGATGAATTTGCTCCCTCTCAGTCTCCCGTGGCGTAAAATGAAGTGTAGATTTTATCCTGACGCTGCGCGCGGTTCGCAAGGAAGGCGGACAAGCCGGTGAAAAGATTCAGCCCAGAGGAAACGCTGCACTGTTCCTTCTGCCATAAAACGCAGGAGCAGGTTGAAAAACTGATCAGCTCGCCGTCCGAGTATCCGCGCTCCTACATTTGCAACGAGTGCGTCAGCGTTTGCCAGCAGATTCTGGACGAGGAAAAGCGCGAGCAGACCAGCCCGGCGAGTAAGCGCTTGCCGCGGCCACCGGAGATCAAGTCATTCCTCGACGGCTATGTCATCGGTCAGGATAAGACCAAGAAGAAACTCGCGGTGGCGGTTTACAACCACTACAAACGGATTTTCCTGAATCGCCAGCCCAGCGACGTGGAACTGACCAAGTCCAACATTTTGCTCATCGGCCCCACCGGCACGGGGAAAACGCTTCTGGCGCAGACGCTTTCGCGCATGCTCGAAGTCCCGTTTGCTATTGTGGACGCCACCACGCTCACCGAAGCGGGCTACGTCGGCGAAGACGTTGAGAACATTATTTTGAAGCTGCTGCAGGCCGCCGATGGCGACGTGCAAAAAGCGCAGCAAGGCATCATTTACATCGATGAGATCGACAAGATTTCCAAGAAGGACGAAAATCCTTCCATCACGCGCGACGTTTCCGGCGAAGGCGTGCAGCAAGCGCTGTTGAAAATTCTGGAAGGAACCACGGCGAACGTTCCGCCACAGGGCGGGCGCAAGCATCCGCATCAGGAATTCACCGCCGTGGATACCACGAATATTCTGTTCATTTGCGGCGGCGCTTTTGTGGGCCTCGAACGAATCATCGAGCGGCGCACCGGCCAGAAGTCCCTCGGCTTCCACGCCGACGCGCAGCCCTCCACACCCTCGCGCCGCAATATCGAGATGCTCGAGCAGGCGCAGCCCACGGATTTGATTCGCTACGGGCTGATTCCCGAATTTGTCGGCCGTTTGCCGGTTATGGGCGTCCTGGGCGACCTGGACAAATCGGCGCTGATTCGAATTCTGCAGGAACCGAAGAATGCGCTCATCCGTCAGTACCAGAAGCTTTTTGAATTCGAGAATGTGCGCTTGAAATTCACCGACGACGCGCTGGAAACAGTGGCGGATTTGGCGCTGCAGCGCAAGGTGGGCGCGCGCGGCCTGCGCATGATTTTGGAAGACCTGATGCTTGACCTGATGTATCACCTCCCTTCTCAGCGGAAAATGCGCGACTTCATCGTCACCGCGGAAATGGTCAAGAGCCGGGAGATCAACTGGAGCTTGCTTGAAAAAGCCGGCTAACCGCGAAGGGGAAAGCTTAGGGGACATGTTTAATCGCGAAAAATCCGAAACCAAACGTGTGCCGATGATGCCGGTGCGGGAGATCGTCATTTTCCCGCAGATGATGAATCCTTTTATCGTGGGCCGCGAAGCTTCGGTGCGCGCGCTCGAGGAGGCTCTCGCCGGCGAAAAAAAGATTTTCCTGGCCACTCAGCATGACGCTTCCGTGGATGACCCGCGCCCGGACGAAATATATCAGGTCGGCACGCTCGCCAATATTGTCCAGAGCGTCAAGCTGCCCGACGGCAACATCAAAGTCCTGGTGGAAGGCGCTGAGCGCGCGAAAATCGTTCAGGTTACCAACGAGGAAGGCTTTTTCCGCGCCACGGTTCGCATTATTCCGGTGAAAACGGAGCCGAGCCCGCAGCTCGAACAAACCGCCACGCGCGTCACCGGCCTTTTCGAGCAATACGTCAAACTTTCTCAGTCGCTGAATTACGACACGATGATTGCTGCAGTTCGTGTGGACGATCCCGCAAAACTGGCCGACGCCATCGCCTCGAATCTTCAAATTCCTGTCGAAGAAAAGCAGGAACTGCTCGAGATATTCGATCCACTCGAGCGCTTGAACCGCATCGCGGAGATTCTCGACGCGGAAACCGAGAAACTGAACGTCGACCGCAACATCAATACCCGCGTGAAGCGGCAAATGGAGCGCGCGCAAAAAGAGTATTACCTCAACGAAAAACTCAAAGCCATTCAAAAGGAACTCGGGCGCGGCGAAGCCAGCGAACTCGACCAGCTCAAAAAGAAAGTCGAAAACTCCGGCATGCCCAAAGAAGTGCAGGAAAAGGCCATGCAGGAGCTCAAGCGCCTGGAAATGATGCCCCCGATGTCCGCGGAATCAACCGTGTCGCGCAATTATCTCGACTGGATGCTCGCGGTGCCGTGGAAAAAGCGCTCGCGTGAAATTCGCGACATCAAGCGCGCCGAGCAAATCCTGAATGAAGATCATTACGGCCTGGAAAAAATCAAAGAACGCATTCTGGAATTCCTCGCCGTCCGGCAACTGGTCAAAAACCCTAAAGGCTCAATTCTCTGCTTTGTTGGGCCTCCGGGAGTTGGAAAAACTTCGCTGGCCATGTCCATCGGGAAAGCCACCGGGCGCAAATTCGTGCGCGTCTCGCTCGGCGGCGTGCGCGACGAAGCGGAAATTCGCGGCCATCGGCGCACCTACATTGGCGCGCTTCCCGGCCAGATCATCCAAATGATGCGCAAGGCCGGCACCATCAATCCGGTGTTCGTGCTCGACGAAGTGGACAAAATGTCCATGGACTTTCGCGGCGATCCGTCGGCCGCACTGATGGAAGTGCTCGATCCGGAACTGAACCACGCCTTCACCGATCATTATCTCGACGTTGAATACGACCTCTCGAAAGTGATGTTCGTGTGCACCGCGAATGTGCTGCATACCATTCCGCAGCCCTTGCAAGACCGCATGGAGGTTTTGCGCCTGCCGGGCTATACCGAACAGGAAAAGCTCGAAATCGCCAAGCGCTTCCTCGCGCCGAAGCAGCGCGAAGCCAACGGCATCAACGAAGAGAACCTGATTTTCACCGATGAAGGCTTGCTGCACTTGATCCGGCATTACACGCACGAAGCCGGCGTGCGCAGCCTCGAACGCGAAATCGCCAACATTTGCCGCAAGGTGGCGCGCAGGCTCGTCGCCGAAGGCAAGCCTGCAAAGATCGAAATCACTCCGGCCAACGTGAACGATTATCTGGGCGTGCTCAAGTTCCGCGATATTTGGGCCGAAAAGAAAAATGAAGTGGGCCTCGCGGTCGGCCTCGCGTGGACCGAAGTCGGCGGGCAGGTGCTCAGCACCGAAGCCACGTTGATGCAGGGCAAAGGACGCCTAACGCTCACCGGCAAGCTCGGCGACGTCATGCAGGAATCGGCGCAGGCGGCTATGAGCTACGTGCGTTCGCGCAGTCATTTGTTCGGCTTATCCAAGGATTTCTACCGCCATCTCGACATTCACGTGCACATTCCCGAGGGCGCAATTCCGAAAGACGGCCCGTCCGCGGGAATCACGCTTTGCACCTCGATCGCCAGCGCGCTTACACGCATTCCCGTGCGTTGCGATCTGGCCATGACCGGAGAAATCACACTGCGCGGAAAAGTTTTGCCGATCGGCGGCGTGAAGGAAAAATTGCTGGCCGCGCATCGCATGGGCTTGCGCACGGTGATTCTGCCGCGCGACAACGAAAAAGACCTTGCGGAAGTGCCGCCGGAAATTCAGGCGCAAATGTCGGTGAAATTCGTCGAGACTATGGATCAGGTGCTGCTTCTGGCGCTGGAACGCCCCTTGGAAGCGAGCCCTGTGGAAGTTCCGGAAGTTGCGCAGAAATTCGACGCCTCCGTGCAGGATAACGAATTTACAAATTAGTCGCCGAGGCTGGCCGTTTTACAAATTTTTGTCTTTTGATTGACTGGTTTTTGTCGGAAGCCCCTGAAGCACAAGTTTAAGAAACATCACCCGCCCGAGGAAGCACCCGAACGCATTCCGCGCCGGAGAAGTCCTCAGGTTGAAAATTGAATGCGGTAAATCCAAAAAATAAAATCCGAAGGAAAGAATTCTATGAGCGTTAGTCTTGCAGAACTGAAAGACCGAAACATCACCGACCTGGCGAAAATTGCCAAGGAATTGAACATTCCCGGCGCCGGCGGCATGCGCAAACAGGAGTTGATCTTCCAGATCCTCCGCGCGCAGACCGAAAAGAACGGGCTGATTTTCTCCGAAGGCGTGCTGGAATGCCTGCCCGATGGCTTCGGCTTCCTGCGCGCGCCGGAGTACAACTATCTCCCCGGCCCGGACGACATCTATGTCTCCCCCTCGCAAATTCGCAAATTCGATTTGCGCACGGGCGACACTGTCTCCGGCCAGGTGCGGCCGCCGAAAGACGGCGAGCGTTACTTCGCGCTGATTAAAGTCGAGGCTGTCAATTTCGAAGACCCCGAAGTCGCGCGCAACAAGATTTTCTTCGACAACTTGACGCCGCTCTATCCGCAGGAGCGCATTCGCCTCGAAACCACCAAGGAA
>DASYYQ010000177.1:0-18248 GCA_035933545.1 Candidatus Acidiferrales bacterium
TCAGTGGATGTGCTTGGTTTTTTTCTGCAGGTAATCCATGAGGAGGTACTGGCCCAGATTATACGGGGTGGTGAAGTAGGCTTTTCCGCGGCAGAGTTCGGTGACTTTTTGGACGAAATGGACCAGGCTGTAGTCGCTCGCCAGCATAAAAGTGTTTATCAGGATGCCGGCGCGGCGGCATTTGGCCACTTCTTCCAGAGTTTGTGTCACTACGAGCGGGTCGAGGCCGAAGGCATTTTTGTAAATGCGGCCATCATCGAGAGTGAGCGCGGAAGGCTTTCCGTCCGTAATCATGACAATCTGGCGCATGTCTTTTTTCTGGCGATTCAAAATGCGCTGGGCCATGCGCAGGCCTTCGCGCGTGTTGGTGTAATACGGGCCGACCTGCACGCGCGCCAAATGGCCGAGGGGGATTTCCTCGGCGCTGTCGTGGAAAAGCACGCAATGCAACGAATCGCCGGCATACTGAGTGCGAATGAGATGCGAAAGAGCCAGCGCCACGCGTTTGGCGGGCGTGAAGCGGTCTTCGCCGTAAAGAATCATGCTGTGGCTGCAATCGAGCAAAAGTACAGTGGCGCAAGAGCTTTGATATTCACACTGATGAACCATCAAATCCTGATAATCAATGTCCAATGGAACGGCTGGCGAATGGCCGGCCGGGCGCTCGGCGCTCTGGCGGCGCAGCGCGTGAAAAAGAGTTTCGGGAATGTCCAGATTGAGGGTGTCGCCGAATTCGTAGGGTTTCGATGAGCCGCTGGCTTCGATGCCGGTGGCCAGGTCGCGCGTGTCATGCCGCCCAAAGCTGCTTTTGCCGAGCGAGGCCAGCAAATCGCGCAAAGTTTTGAATCCGAGAAAATCGAGAGCCTTGTCCGTGATTTCGAAGCGCGCATGAATTTCCTGCTTGCCGGACGCGCCGATTTGCCCGCCGGGAGTTTGCTGCGGAGGCGGCGTGACCCCCTGCGGCTGCGGAGAAATGTAGCCCTCCTCCGTCATGCGCTCGATGAGCTGATCGATCATGTCGCGGAGCTTTTGATTTTGCGCGAGGTCGGGATTTTCGAGCAGCTCTTCCATCATTTCGGGCGGGAGCAGGTCGCCCTCTTCGAGCGCGCGGAGAATGGCCTGGCGGAGTTGCTCCATGGAACGCTCCGGGTCCATTTCCTGAAAACCGTAGTATTGCGATTCGAAGCCGCTCTGCAGCAGAAAATCGGAGAGGCGATTCATCAACTCCTGCAAGTCGACGTCGTCAGCTTCCTGGCCGGTATATTTTTTGTAGCGAACGTATTTCATGAGGCAGCTCGAATCGATCCGCGCGTCAATTAAATTGCCGGCGCGGCATGCGGCTTTGCACGTCGCGCGGTTCGGGCGCTTTGCGCGGCTCAGCGAAAAATCCGCGCTCTTCGCTGCGGCTGATGCGCTTGTGCGCCCACAGTCCTTCGAGCACGAATTCGGCCGCGGCCACGTGGATGCCGGGATCGTCTTTGGCGCTTACGCCGAGCGACGCCGTGTGGTCGAACAGGCCGGTGACTTTGCGAAGCTCAGCGAGGTGCTCGCTGGTTTTTCCGGTGGCCGCAAACTTCAATTCGCCGCCGCCTTCGAACCACTGCACCACCGATTGCAAATTCGTGTCGCTGAAATATTTTGTGAAAGTTTTTCCCAGAGCGGAGCGGATCAGCTCACGCGCGATGGTTTCCGCGCCGCGCAGCTCGCCTTCATATTCCAGCTCGAATTTTCCGGTCATCGAGGGAATCGCGCCGTAAATATCGGCGATGCGCGTGACGGCCACTTTTTCGCCATTTCGCACGGCGCGCTGCTCGGCGCTGCTGACGGCATTTTCCAGGCAGGAAATCGGCAGGCGCTGGCTGACGCCGGAGCGGCGGTCGACGCGTTTGTCTTCGCGCGCCTGGAACGCGACTTCCTCGATCACCTCGCGAATGTAAGTCGGAATTTCGATGGTGTGGCCATCGCGGCGCGTCCACGATTCCTGCGAAGTGATGGCGATGCCTTCGCTGATGGTTGCAGGATAGTGCGTGCGAATTTCCGAGCCGATGCGATCTTTCAGCGGCGTGATGATTTTTCCGCGCGCGGTGTAGTCCTCGGGATTTGCGGTGAAAACCAGCAGCACGTCGAGCGGCAGGCGCACCGGATAGCCTTTCACCTGCACGTCGCCTTCCTGCATGATGTTGAAAAGGCCGACCTGAATTTTTCCGGCGAGGTCCGGCAGCTCGTTAATCGCGAAAATTCCGCGATTCGCGCGCGGCAGCAGCCCGTAATGAATGGTCAGCTCGTCGGAGAGGTCCCGCCCGCCTTTCGCCGCGCGAATGGGGTCTACGTCGCCAATGATGTCCGCGATAGTCACGTCAGGAGTGGCCAGCTTTTCGACGTAGCGATGGCTGCGCGGCAGCCACGCAATCGGCAGCGCCTCGCCTTCCGATTTCGCGCGCTCGCGGCAGGCGCGGCAAATCGGGCGATAGGGATTGTCGTTGATTTCGCAGCCGGCAACCACAGGAATTTCGGCATCCAGAAAGTTCACCAGGTCGCGCAAAATGCGCGTTTTGGCCTGTCCGCGCAGGCCGAGCAGAATGAAATGATGGCGCGAAAGAATGGCGTTAATGATTTGCGGGATTACCGTATCGTCGTATCCGCGAATGCCGGGGAAAAGCTCTTCGCCGGCGCTCAATTTGCGCAGCAGATTATCGCGAAGCTCATCTTTCACGGTGCGCTCTGCGACGCGCGCTTCGCTCCATCCGCTTTTTCGCAATTCGCCGAGCAAATTTGGTTTCGCCATTTTATCCAGGCCCTTTTCGGATTGTTTTTCTGAACTTTTCTCGGAACTGCGCCGCGCCGCTTCTGTGCTCAAAGGAAGGTCTCCCGTTTATAACTTCTGACGCCATTATAGACCGCTGGCGTTGTCTGCGCTAATGCGCTTCCGAGGAATTAATTCAGCGAATGACCGTTACCGCGGGCGCGCTGGCGCCGTTCGTTCAGAAAGACAAGTTGTGGCAGCCATTCTTTCAATTGGCTGAACAATTGCACTTGCCTTTGCGTTTCGTCGCGCATCTCGAGGAGCGCCTGCTTTTCGTCCAGCGGCAGTGGCAAAGAATCCGCCATGGTGTAAGCAGGCGAAATTCCGGCGCCGCGAGTTATCTCCGGTCCGCGATTGTAGAGCAGCCAGTAGCATTGCTCGTAAGTCTCGACTAAATCCTGCGATGCCGCAGGATAAGGATCGGGTGCGTCTTCGAGGCATTCAATCGCGGCTTCGTAATATGGTTTGTCGTCGAAGACTTCCTTGACCTGAAAAGGAAATTCGCCGCGCGTGAGGATGTCCATTTTGCCGTCCGGGTACTGCTTCGCCAGCGAAGTGATCGCCGCCGTGCAACCGACTGTGGCGATGCCCTGCTTTTGCGCGAGGATCACGCCGAATTGCAGCTTCATAGTGAGGCAGCGCCGGATCATCAATTTGTAGCGCGGCTCGAATATGTGCAGCGGCAGCGAAGAACCGGGGAACAGAACCACATCGAGCGGGAAGAGCGGAATGCGTTTCGGCTTCATACGAAGGAACGACCACTAGCATAACAGAGTCCACGCAATTCGCCGCGAAAGAGGAACAGCGCGCGCACGGCCCCAGGCCTTAGTGCAGTTTGGCGCGGCCCAGTTTAGCTCAGCTTAATTCATCGAGGGCAGCTTGCATTTCGTCGCGAGCGTGGGCGTCATTGGCCTGCCCCGCGCGGGCCACGCCCTCAGTGAGAATTTTCCGCGCCTCGGCAAATCGATTTTGCGCTGCGAGCATGCGTCCGAACTGGTAATAGGCGGCGACATATTCGGGATGCGTGGCGACCAGCTCCGTGAAATGCACTTCGGCGGCGGGAAAATCCTTCTCATTGACGCATTCCATCGCCAATCCATAGCGCCCGAATGCATCGTTCGGATTTTTTTTCACAAACTGCATCAGCATTTGCCTGCGCTTGCCAGCCGGTTGGGATGCGCCCATGATGTGGCGTATTATAACGGTCAGATTCGCGCATGCCAATTTAAGGCTGAGGTATTTCGTTGAAGAAAAAACCGGATCTGAAAGTGGTCGCGCGGCCAAAGGGCGCCGTCCTCGCCGAGGAGTTGGAGCCCGCGGGAAAACCGGTAAGCGGTTCGCGCTCGGAGATGACCGAGGTGGTGCTGCCGAACGACGCGAATCCGCTGGGTTACATGCTCGGCGGCCGCGTCATGCACTTGATTGACCTTGCGGGGGCGATTGCCGGCCATCGGCACGCAGGCAGCTATTTGGTTACCGCATCTGTGGACTACCTTGATTTTCGCAATCCCATTCGCATCGGCGACTTGATTGTGCTGAAGTCCAGCGTCAACCGCGTGTTCGACACTTCGATGGAAGTGGGCGTGAAAGTTTTCTCGGAGAACATTTTGACGCGCGCGCGGCTGCACACTTCGAGCGCTTATCTCACCTATGTGGCTGTAGACGAAAATATGGAGCGGCACAGAATCACGCCGCTGATTTTGGAGACGGAAGAGGATCGCCGGCGATGGGAAGAGGCCGGCGAACGGCGCAAGATTCGCCTGGCGCATCGCTTCAAGGGCGCTCCTGCGGAATAGAGGCGCTTTGTTTGGCGGTCTCGCGCGCGTTTGCTAACGCGGAAGGTATTCTGCGGCGGCTTTTGCTGTTTGAAGCGCTTGCGCAACGCAGCTTCCAATGGACGGGCCGTCCAGATAATTTCCTGCAATAAAAATTCCTGGAAAATTTGAGAGCTCGTCGCGAATCGCGGCGACCCGCTGTGAATGGCCCAAATTGTACTGCGGCAGCGCGCGCGCATGACGCCAGATGCGTTGCGCGATGGGCGGATGAGCGATTTGCAGCAGGCCCCCAATGTCCTTCTGTAATTGCGCTACGATTTCGGCCTCGTCCATTTTCACAATTTCCGGATCCATGGCGCCGCCGAGAAAACTGGTCATGAGCACCGTGCCGGCAGGGCAGCGTCCCGGAAAGAGCGAAGAATTCCAAATGACGCCCAGGGTGCGCAACTTTGAAGTGCGCGGCACAAGAAAGCCGAAGCCCTCGAGCGTGTGGGCGACCTGTTCGCGACGGTATGCCTGCGCCACCACAGCCACTGGCGCGTACGGGATGCCCGCAAGAGTTGGCGCCAGGTGAGCGGAGCCGAGCGGGCCAAGCAGCTTCGCAACTTCGTAAGCGGGAATTGCCAGGACGATCGCGCTGGCAGGTAGTTCGCTGGACTGCGCCGTGCTCGAACTGCGAACCGTCCATTCGCGGACGGTGGTTTGCGTGCCGGTTGGAGCGATGGAATTTGCAGCGACGCTTGTGCTCACCGAGTCGCCCAGTTTTGCGGCGATGGCGTCCAGCAGGCTGCCCACACCGCGCTTCAGTGTAGCCAGCGTTGGCCGGACGTGATCGCTCGAGCCGCGAGACTTCATCGCGCCACGAATGACGCTGCCGTATTCCTCTTCCCACTGCGCCATGGTCGGAAACGCGCTGCGCACGCTCAATTTCTCAGGGTCGCCCGCGAACACGCCGGATACAAACGGCCCCGCGAGGTACTCGAGAATCTCGGTGCCGAACTTCCTGCGCACAAAATCGGCGAAAGACTCATCAGGCGCTGGCGCGGGTTCCGAGCGGCGAAATGGTTCGCTGAACACGCGCATCTTCGAGCCGACGCTGAGTAGCGACGTCGTGAGCAAGGCGGGAGGCGACATCGGCGCGAGATGCAACTTGCCGTTGCGCAAAACGTAGCGCGGAGTTTGCATGCTGGCTTCGAGGATTTCGGATTCGAGGCCGGCGGAGCGAATCAATTCGCGCAATTCGGGCGTCAGCAGAAAACTTTGCGGACCGCTTTCGAACAGAAAACCATCCTGCTGAACGGTGGCAACGACGCCGCCAGGATTTTCCGCGGCTTCGAGGACGCGAACGCCGACGCCCAGTTCGCGAAGACGCAAAGCGCAAGCCAGGCCGGAAATTCCGGCGCCGATCACGATGGCCTGGCGTGGCGCGTTCATTGGCTGCAAGCAGTTTACAGGGTTTTGGAGAAGAGCGGGCGCTCATTCATTTTCTGCTCGCGCAGATAACGGTCAAACGGCATGGCGAGGTTGCGAATGAAAATGCGGCCGAGCGGCGTCACGCGAATTTCGTCGGCAGATAGCAGAACCAGGCCGTCATCGCGCATAGGCGCAAGCTCGGCAAGTTCCTCCGCGAAGTATGCATCGAAACCAATGTGAAATTCATTTTCAATTTCGCGTTTCAAAATTACCGCGTGGCACAGCAGTCGCGTGATGACCGCGCGACGCACAACGTCATCGTCATCCAAGCGATAACCGCGCATCGTGGCTGAGCCGCGCGCGTCGACGGCAGCCTGATATTCCGCAAGTTTGCGATCATTCTGCCCATAAGCTGCGCCGATGCTGCTGATGGCGCTCACGCCCATGCCGTAAAGGTCCGCGCCGGCTTTCGTGGTATAGCCCTGAAAATTTCGATGCAAGGTGCGCTTGCGCTGCGCGACGGCGAGTTCATCAGTTGGCCGCGCGAAGTGGTCCATGCCGATGTAAAGATATCCCGCATCCGTGAATTTCTGGATTCCGGCTTTAAATATCTGAAATTTCTCCATGCCCTCGGGCAAATGCCCTTGAAACGCTCCTTGCTGTTTGCGCAGCCACGGAACATGCGCGTAGCTGAACATGGCAATCCGGTCGGGGCTAATCTGCAAAATTTTCTCCACCGTTTCCGAAAAAGACGCGGCGGTTTGATGCGGCAGACCGTAAATCAAATCCACGTTGATGCTGTCGAAGCCCAGCTTGCGCGCCGCCTGAATCAAATCGCGCGTCAATTCGAATGGCTGCACGCGGTGAACGGTCTGCTGCACCAGCGGCGTGAAGTCCTGAATGCCCATGCTTAGGCGGTTGAATCCGAGTTTGCGCAGCGTCTCCAGATGCGCGGCGGAAGTGACTCGCGGATCGATTTCGATTCCGATTTCCGCTTCGCGCGCAAATGAAAATCGCTCTCGCGTGAAAGCAAACAGATCCTCGAGCTGCGCGGGATTCAAATACGTTGGCGTGCCGCCGCCCCAGTGGAACTGCACCACTTCGCGCGCGCGAGAAACAAACTGACTGACGTGAGCGATTTCCTTTTTCAAAGATTCCAGGTAGGGAATCGCGGCGCTCTTGTCTTTTTGGATGACCACGTTGCACGCGCAGAAAAGGCACAGGCTCTCGCAGAAGGGCAAGTGCATGTAAAGGGAAATGGGCGTGGCCGCGTCATTCGCATTCGCGAAAAACTTTTCCAGGTCAGCTTGCTGGAACTTTTCATCCCACACCGGAGCGGTGGGATAGCTCGTATAGCGCGGCCCGGGGCGATTATATTTCGCCAGGAAATCTTCGCTGACTTCCAGCGCCGGAATTTGATTTTCGGTTTGCATGATCAATCTATCTTTATCTCTCTTTGTTAAGCCGCCGATTTACTCTGCGCGATTCGCGGCCAGTTTTGGCCCAGCCGCAGAGAATTTCCGCGCGACGCGAACGAACGCCTTGGCGTTTTCGAGCGGCGTCAGCGGCAAAATCCCATGGCCAAGGTTTAGAATATGGCCCGCGCCATTGGTTTTCGAAATCGCCTCGCGCACCGCGTATTGAATATTCTCCTCGGAACTTAGCAGCACGGCAGGGTCGATATTGCCCTGCAGGGCGATCCGCGGACCGAGCTTCGCGCGAGCCTCCGCGAGATCTGTGCGCCAGTCAACGCTTAACACATTCGCTCCGGCGCGAGCCAGCGCAGGCAGCAGATGCGCGCCGTTCTTCGCATAGAGTATCACCGGCGCGGAACCCGCACGAATCTCTTCGATGAGTTTCTGCGTGGCGCGCAGCTCGAACACTTCATAATCGTGCGCGGAAAGCTCGCCCGCCCAGGTATCAAAAATTTGCACCGCCGTAGCGCCCGCTTCGAGCTGCATTTTCAGGTAGCGAGCCGTGACGCTGGCAATCTTTTCGAGCAACGCGTGCAGCAAGGCCGGTTCGCAATACATCATGCGCTTGATGGCGGGCAACTCCCCGCGCGTGCGCCCTTCCACCAGATAGCAGGCAAGCGTCCAGGGGGCCGCAGCGAATCCCAGAACCGGAACATTCGGCCCAAGCGTATGTACCAGCGCGCGAATTGCGTCGCCCACGAATTTCGTTTCGCGTGAGGGATCGAAATCCTCGAGTGCGTTGACCGCCGCCTCATCCGCAATGGTCCTGCCAAGTTTCGGCCCGTCGTCGTTAATTTCCAGCGGCACGCCCATGGCTTCCGCGACGATTAGAATATCGGAAAAAACAATTACCGCATCGACGTCGAGTAATTCGTAGGGCTCCAGCGAAATTTGCGCCGCGAGCTCGGGAGTCTTTGCGGCCTGCAGAAAAGAATGCTGCTCTCGTATTTTGCGGTAGCCGGGAAGATACCGGCCCGCCTGCCGCATAATCCAGGTTGGAACGCGCTGCGGCTGTTCGCCTCGAGCCGCGCGCAGAAAAACCTCTTTCTTTCCGGAAATCACCTTTGCAGAATCCATGACGAATGTAGTCGGATTATTCTAACAGACGCAGCTTTTTTCCGCACATTCAGCCGCCGACGGGTTTAGAATTGCGGAATGCAATTTGAAATGTTTTTGGGGTTGACTGGCGCGCGATGAGCGAGGAGTGGATCCGCAAGGCCGTCGATCAATTCGTTCTTAATGAAATTGATTCGGTTTCGCATCTCGAAGCCTTGCTGATGCTGTGGAATAACCGGCCGAAACCTTGGACGGTGGAGCAAATGGCCAAAGCGTTGTATGTTGCTCCGCCAGCGGCGCAAGGCATTCTGCAGGATTTGGCGCGGCGCGGTTTGATCGTAGCTGGGCCCGATCCGGACCACTACCACTATGAGTCTCAATCGGAAGATAGAGACGCGCTGATGGCGTCAGTCGATTACGTTTATCGCCGGGAGCTTGTGCGCGTTTCGCAAATGATTCATGGCAAGGGGCCATCCTCGGTGCGCGAGTTCGCGCGCGCCTTCCGCTTCACGAAGGAAAAGGACAAAGAATGATATGGGACCAGCCGTCTACATTCTTGGTTTTTTGACCACATTAGCCTGCGGAGTTTTGCTGATGCGCGGTTACTTCCGCAGCCGGAGGGGGCTGTTGCTGTGGAGCGGTTTGTGTTTCCTCGGTCTGGCGGTCTCAAACTTCCTGCTCTTTTTGGATCTTGTGCTGCTGCCAAACGTGGATCTGTATTTGTGGCGCCTTGGCACCGCGGCGATTGCCATGCTGTTATTGATGTACGGATTGATCTGGGAAGGCGAATGATACCAACAATAGAAACCTTCTTGCTCGGAGTAGTTGCCACGACATCGCTGATTGCTGGCGTTTTCTTCCTGAAGTTCTGGAGGCACACACGCGATGTGCTGTTTCTTGCGTTTGCAGTCGCTTTCCTCGTCGAAGGTGTAAATCGCATAGCCTTGCTCTTCGCCACGCACAGCAACGAAGGCAGTCCGTGGATTTACGTGGTCCGGCTGGTGGCCTTCCTGCTGATATTAGCGGCAATCTTGAAAAAAAATTACGGCGGCGTTCGTTAAATTCCTCTTCGTTTCGGTTAAACTGCCGGCCGGTACCTCTTCTTTCCACTGCGCCTCTCCTGCGTTGTGCCGCTGAGGAATCAGGGTTAAGATTACAGTTCGCCCACAGACTTGCCGGTTGTTGATGTGCGGACGCTTCGCTCTTGTTGAAACGCTGATCTGATGACGAACTGGATGGATATCGTCGCGCTTGCTTTGTACACGGCGAGCTTCGCTTTCTACGTGGTCAATCTGTATCACGGACGCCTGTGGAGCGGCCGCCTGGCAACACTTCTCCTTATATTGGGAATCTTGGCGCATTATTACGCCCTGCTGGAACGTTCGCGCATCATTCATGCCATTCCCTATGACGATCTTTACGGCTCGATGTCGCTTTTTGCGTGGCTGCTGGCGGTGACCTATCTAGGTCTGGAGACCTACCATCGCAAGCGCGCGGTTGGCTCGCTGGTGGTTCCCTTCGTGATTTTCTGGCTGATCGTGGCCGTCGCGGTTGCGCCTTCAACAGTACACCACGAACCGGCGGCGAATGGCGCCCTTTTTGCCCTGCACATCACCATTGGTGTTCTGGCCTACGCGGCTTTTGCCATTTCTTTTCTGCTCAGCGTGATTTACCTGGTACAAAATCGTGTCCTGCGCGGCGCGCATCCCGGGCTGGCCTTCTGGCGATTTCCGGCCCTCGAAGTCCTCGAGCGCATGAGCCGCTCGAGCGTCTGGGTAGGTTTGCTGGCGCTGCTGATCAGCACCAGCCTCGGCTTCTTCTGGGAGCATCAGCTAACCGGGCGCTTTGCCATTGCGGACCCCAAAGTGATGGTCACGCTGCTGGTGCTCGCGGTGTACGCGATTTATCTGGCGATTGTTCATGCGCCGGCGTGGCGCGGCGCACGCGCGGCGCTGTATTGCGCCTGCAGTTTTGTGATTGTGCTTTTCAGTTACACGATTGTGAATCTCTATTTCACCAGTTTTCACCGGTTCTTCTGATGGCTTCTGATTCAATCGGCGGTTCGGTTGAGAAACGCGGCGAAAGCACCCTGCGAGGGCGCGCGGAGATCGCGCTCATCGGCTGCAACCACGTGAGCGCGCCGGTGGAGCTTCGCGAGCGAATGGCCTTCACGCCGGAACAAGCGCTGCAGGCGGCCAGCGAACTCTGCCGCCTGGGAATCATCGAAGAAGCGGTGGTCGTGTCCACGTGCAATCGCAGCGAATTGTACGGTGTAGCCGGAGAATCCGGCGAAGCGGTTCCCCAGGCGCTGGTCTCCTACTTCGGCGAATTCCACAAAATTTCTCTGGCGGAATTGCATGGCCGCGTCTACCAGCACGTCGGGCCGCAAGCGGTGCGCCATTTGTATCGGGTGGTCTGCGGGCTGGATTCCATGCTTCTCGGCGAAGCTGAAATTCTGGTGCAGGTTCGCGACGCGTATAATCGCGCGCTCGGAAACGGCTCGACTGGGCCGGTGCTGAACCGTTTGTTCCAGGGGGCGCTCGAAGTCGGCAAGCGCGTGCGCTCCGAAACCGAAATTGGCGCGCGGCCGATGTCCGTGGCGATTGCCGGCGTCAGGCTCGCCGAGCGTATATTCGGCAATCTGAAGGATCGCCGCGCGCTGATTGTTGGCGCGGGCGCGGTTGCCGAGCAAGTGGTCGAACATCTTCGCTTGAGGGGAATTGGAGAATTGCGCGTGGTGAATCGCTCGTTTTCGCGCGCGCAGGAACTGGCGCTGCGCATAGGCGGCGAGGCCGTCGAGTGGTCCGCGCTCGAAAACGCCCTGAGCCAGCCGGACATTGTGGTGACCTCCGTGTCCGGAACAGAGCCGGTGCTGACACGCTCCATGCTGGAGCTGGCCATGCCCGTTCGCGAGGGCCGCGCGATCTGCGTGATTGATCTGGGCGTGCCGCGCAACGTGGAGCCGGAGGTCGAGGGTATTTACAATGCATATCTCTTTGACATCGATCACCTCGGCGAAATCGTCGAGCAGAATAAAAAAGCGCGCGAGGCGGAAATTCCGCGCGCGGACGCCATTGTGGATGAGCATGTCAACAAATTCATCGCCTGGCAGGCCAGCCTCGAGGGCGCCGGTTTGGTTGACGCGCTCCGGCTGCGGCTGAACGCCGAACGTGAAGCGCTCCTCGCGGCGCATTTTAACGGCGCGAAAGACGCGCAATCTGCTCAGGCGGAGCGCGAGCATGTCGAAAAGCTCACACAGGAACTGATTGAGCGAATTGTGCAGCTTCCCGCCGCGCGCCTGCGCGAACAACGCAAACTTCGTAAGCCTGTCGATGGCCTGGCCGCGCTGCGCGAGCTTTTTGGCCTGGATAGCCCCGGCACCAGGGAGAAATCTTGATGCTGTGCATCGGAACGCGCGGCAGCAAGCTGGCTCTGTGGCAGGCTGAATATATTCGCTCACACCTGTTGCGTGAATGCGGAATGAAATCGGAGTTGGTAATCATCAAGACCGCCGGGGATCAATTCGCTTCCGCGGCGATTCCAGATGTTGGAGGCAAGGGGATTTTCATCAAGGAAATCGAGGACGCTTTGCTGGAGCGGCGCGTAGATTTGGCGGTGCACAGCATGAAAGATGTGCCCACGGAGACGCCGCGCGGGCTTTCTTTCCCCGCAATTATTAAACGCGAAGATCCGCGCGACTGCCTGGTTTCGCGCTCAGGCGCAGTGCTGGCGGAATTGCCCGCTGGCGCGCGCATTGGAACCAGCAGCTTGCGGCGCCAGGCGCAACTCCGCTACATTCGCGGTGATTTGCAGATTGTGAATCTGCGAGGCAATGTGGATACGCGGCTGCGCAAACTGGATGCGGGCGAAGTGGACGCCATTATGCTCGCGCGGGCGGGACTCGACCGGCTTGGCTTGAGCGGCCGAATCACCGAGACTCTTGCGCCCGAAGTGATGCTTTCCGCTGTGGGCCAAGGCGCGCTGGCGCTTGAATCCCGTGAAGATGATGTGCGCGTTTTGGAGGCCCTTGCGCGATTCGACGACGCCGAAACTCGCACCGCAGTAACCGCCGAACGCGCGCTTCTTGCCGAGCTCGAAGGCGGTTGCCAGGTCCCGCTCGGCGCTTGGGCCCGAATCGAAGACGGAACGCTGCACATGGATGCGCGTGTGCTCGCCGCCGATGGTTCTGAATGCATTGAGCGCCACGCCAGCGACTCGCTTGCTGATGCGGAAGAGATTGGCCGAAAACTTGCCCGCGAGCTGCTCGATGCCGGCGCGGATCGACTATTGCGCTTGGCGGGGAGGAGTGTTGGTGGCCACTAACGCTAAATCCGCAGCGAAGCGCATCGTGCTCACTCGCGCCGCGGGCCAAAATGAGAACCTTCGCGCCGAACTTACGAAAATGCTCGGAAGCAGAGCGCGCATCATCGAGTTGCCTTGCGTCGAATTTCGCGAACCGGACGAGACGGCGGCCCTCGATGGTGCAATTCGCTCCATCGGCGATTTCGCGTGGATTCTCTTCACCAGTCAGAATGCTGTTCGCTATTTTGCGCGGCGTATGCGCGCGCTTGGAATTGAACCTGCGCAGCGCGCCAAAAAGGCTCGCATTGGAGCGATCGGTCCGGCGACCGCTGAGGCAACAGCTGCGGAAGGTTTCGCCGTGGATTTTGTGCCGAGCCCGGGAACAGGAAGGACGTTTGCCGGCTGCTTCAAGGATTCCATTCGCAGCGTGGCCGGCATGGAAGTGAAAAATCCCACTGCGTCGTTCCTGCGCGACGTCGCGGGAATGAAAATTCTCATTCCGCGCAGCGATTTGGCGCTTCGCGACCGCGGCGCTACCGATTGGACCGAAGCCTTGAGCGAAGCGGGCGCCAACGTCACCACCGTATCGGCATACAAAACGTGCGCGCCAAAAGCGCTCGCCGGAGCGCCGCTTGCGGAAATCGTGCGCGAAGGCGCGGATTGCTTTGTGTTTGCCAGTCCTTCCGCGTTTGAGAATTTCGCAGGCGCGGCGGGCGCGGAGAATCTACAGCGTATCGCTGGCGAATCTGCGTTTGCCGCCATTGGGCCCACCACCGCGGCGGCCATTCGCAAAGCTGGATTCCCCTGCGAAATAGAATCGCCATCGCCCAATGCCAGGCTGCTGGCGCAAGCGATTGCCGCGCATTTGAAAAATCCTCGCCGCGGGACAAGCGGCGCGACATCGCGCGAAGGAGCAAAGCCCATATGAGCTTTCCGGTGCACCGCCCGCGTCGTTTGCGCTCGAGCGAAGCGCTGCGCAGCCTTGTGCGCGAAACGCGCATATCCACCGCAGGCCTCGTCTATCCAATGTTTGTGTGCCCGGGCAGCGGTGTTCGCGCGGAAGTAAGTTCCATGCCGGGAATCGCGCAGCAGTCCGCGGACAAACTTGTCGAAGAAGTTCGTGAAGCTGCCGATCTGGGAATTACGGCGGTGATTCTCTTCGGTTTGCCGGAGCACAAAGACGAAAAGGGTACCGAAGGCTACATCGCCTCTGGAGTTGTACAGCGCGCCATCGAAGCGATTCGCAAAGCGCGGCCAGACATGCTGGTGATCACCGACGTTTGCCTCTGCGAATACACCAGCCACGGCCACTGCGGCGTAATCGAAGGCGAGAAAGCCGCCGCAAAAGTTGCCAATGATCCTACCATCGAGCTGCTCGCAAAAATGGCCCTTTCGCACGCGCAGGCCGGCGCCCAAATTGTTGCGCCCTCCGACATGATGGATGGCCGCGTTGCTGCGATTCGCAAGCGGCTCGACGCCAATGGCTTCGAAGACGTGGCCATTCTTTCCTACGCCGCAAAATATTGCTCCGGCTTTTACGGCCCATTTCGCGAAGCTGCGCAATCCGCGCCGCAGTTCGGCGACCGCCGCAGCTACCAGATGGATCCAGCAAACTCCCGCGAAGCTCGAAAGGAAGTTGCGCAAGATCTGGAAGAGGGCGCCGACATCGTTATGGTGAAGCCCGCGCTGCCCTATCTGGACGTAATTCATCGCGTGCGCGAGGCCTTCGATGTGCCAGTGGCGGCTTACAACGTGAGCGGCGAATACGCTATGGTCAAAGCGGCGGCGCAAAATGGCTGGATTGATGAGAAGCGCGTGACGCTCGAAATTTTCACCGCCATTCAGCGCGCGGGAGCTTCCATCGTGCTCACCTATCACGCAAAAGATCTGGCGCGCTGGTTGAAGGCCTGCTGACGTCGCGCGAAAAATTCTCAATGGCATCGAAATCCCAAATCAATCCCTCGCGGAACACGGAAATCCGGCAGCGCGCCGACGAATGCCTGGTCGGCGGCGTCAACAGCCCGGTGCGCGCATTTCGAGCCGTCGGCGGCGACCCGATCGTTGTCGAGCGCGCCTCAGGCGCGCATCTGTGGGACGCTGACGGCCGCGAATACATTGATTTCATTGGCTCGTGGGGCGCGCTGATTCTCGGCCACTCGCATTCCGCCATCGTTTCCGCTATTCAGAAGCAGGCTGCGCTGGGAACAAGTTTCGGCGCCACTACCGAGCTGGAAGTCGAACTCGCCGAGCGCATCCAGCGCGCCATTCCTTCCGTCGAGAAAATCCGCTTTGTCAGTTCCGGCACCGAAGCGGCCATGTCCGCTGTGCGCCTCGCGCGCGCATTTACCAAACGCGATCTAATTTTGAAATTCGAGGGTTGCTATCACGGCCACTCGGACAGCTTTCTTTCTCAAGCCGGCTCCGGCTTGGCAACGCTGGGAATCGCGTCGAGCCCTGGTGTTCCCGAAGTCCTGGCATCGCTCACGCTGAACGCGCCTTTTAACGATATTCTCGCTGTCGAGAAGATTTTCGCTGCGCACAATGGCGAAATCGCCGCCATCATCGTCGAGCCAATCTCCGCGAATATGGGCGTCGTTCCTCCCGCGCCAGGATTTCTCGCCGGCCTTCGCCAGGTTGCCGACCGCGCCGGCTCGCTGCTCATCCTGGACGAAGTAATTACCGGATTCCGCCTCTGCCACGGCGGCGCGCAATCCCTCCACGGCATTACGCCCGACCTCACCATTCTCGGAAAAATTATCGGCGGAGGCTTGCCCGCCGCCGCGTATGGAGGTCGCGCTGAAATCATGAACTTCGTGGCGCCGCTCGGCGCCGTTTATCAGGCGGGGACGCTTTCCGGCAATCCGCTGGCCATGCGCGCCGGCATCGAAGCATTGCGCCTGCTCGCGAATCCGAATTTCTACGCGGAATTGAATGCACGCGCGGACAACTTCTCGGAAAAACTTCGCGCCATTGTTCGCGGCTCAGGAGTTGCCGCGCAGGTGAATTCCGCTGGCTCGCTGGTAACGCTGTTTTTTGCAGCCGAGCCGGTGGGCAATTACGCCGACGCCAAAAAATCCGACACCCAGCGATTCGCCACTTTTTTCCGCGCCATGCTCGAACGCGGCATACTTCTTCCGCCCTCGCAATTCGAAGCGCTTTTCATCTCGTCCGCGCATTCCGACGCCGATTTGCAGCGCGCCCTCGACGCCGCCAAAGAATCGTTAGCTGTCATCGCCACAACGCCTTCACCGTAAAGTTCATTCGTGCGGTCTATTGCTGCAGCTTGTCCACCGGCAGCGTCACGAAATCGTTTTTGTAAACCTCGCCGCCCTTCATCACGAATTTCACTCGTTCGAGCTGTTTGATGTCGTCGAGCGGATTGCCCGCTACGGCGATAATGTCCGCAAATTTCCCGGGATCAATCGCGCCCACACTCTTCGACCAATAACGCGTTTCAAACACGGGATTCGCGTACCCTGAATTCCGCGGCTCCTCGCCCGTGCTTTCCGCCGCCGACAAGCTCATCGGATGGTACGGGTCCATCACACGCGCCGCGTTGAGCGTCGCTGCCTGAATCGCCTCGAGCGGCGTCATCCCGTATTGCACCATGTATTCGAATTCCTTCGCTTGCGTGCCGTGCGGAAACGGTCCCGCATCGGTTCCAAATGCAATTTTAATTCCCGCCGCCAGCGCTTTTTTGAAGCTGACCTCATGTATGCTCGCGCGGCTCGCCATTCCGTCCGACTCCCTCAAATCCTCCGGCTCGCTCAGCACGTAAACATACAGCGTCGGTACCAGCCAAATTCCTTTCGTCTTCATCTCGCGAATGTCGTAGTCGCTCAAGTCCAGCCCATGCTCGATCGAATCCACTCCCGCGTCCACGCAATTCCGCAGCCCCGGATCGCCATAAGCGTGGCAGGCCACTTTTCGCCCCCAGCGATGCGCCTCCTCCACAATGGCTTTCAATTCATCCAGCGTGAACGTCGGCGTGCTCACCATTTTTCCGTGCTCCGCGAATCGCGAACTCCCCGTTCCGTACACCTTGATGAAATCCGCGCCATACTTGATTTGCTCGCGCACCGCTTTACGCGCCTCGTCCGGCCCGTCAACAATCTGCACCCCCGTCGGCACCGTCACTTCCGGCGAATACCCCAGCAGCGGATAGCTTCCCGTCACCGACATCGCCCGCGTCGCCACCCACAGTCGCGGCCCGGCAATGATTCCCCGGTCGATCGCCTCCCGTACGTCCACGTCGCTGAACATTGCGCCTTCCGTTTCGCAATCGCGCATTGACGTGAACCCCGCGTCCAAATCGCGCCAAGCATTTTTGATGGCCTCGATGGTGCGGTACTGGTAAGACTCCTTGAGAAGTTGCTCATCGTAGCGGCCGTGGTCCTCGCCGGTCAGAAAAATATGTTCGTGCGCGTCAATCAACCCGGGCAGCACGAACGCGTTCGACAGATCGATCACATTCGCACCCGCCGGGATGGAAATTTCCGCCGCGCGCGTCACGCGATCAATCTCCTGACCGTGCACAACGATCACCATGTCGGACAGCACCCGACCGCTGTGAACGTCCAGCAGCTTTCCCGCGCGAATATATGTCGTTGTGATCACCGGCGGCTTCGGCGCGACCTGCGCCGGAGCCTGCGCAAACGCCGCGCCACCAAATATCGCTGCGACCGAAACCATCAGCATGAGCAATAGGGCGGACATTATGAATCTGCGAAATATCACGAATTTGTGACGCATTCTACCCCTCCCCTGGCATCTCTACAGCGTAGTGAGCGCCAGTTTGCATGAGTCCCTTCCAATTTCCACGTTGCGCGCCAGATTCTAAACCACACGGGGAAAGAGGCAAGCGAAACAATGAAGAACAAAAAACAGTACTTCCCATCGGTACTACGGATAAGCCTCTCGCGCGTACTAGCCGTTTGCCTTGGCTGTACCATAGCCCCTCAAGCCGGCGCCTGCTGAAATAAGCTCTGGGAGGATGCAAATGGTTCTGGCCATGGCGGTGCTGCTTTTTCAGTTTCCTGCCGTAACAATGCCTGCAAACGCGCCCCACGGCGCCCTGCGCGAATCAGCAGCTGTTTCCGCGACAGCGCCATCAACGCAGCCATCGGCTCGCACCTCGGGGTCCGCGCCGGCAAACACCCTTCACGCCTCAGCCGTCCCTCCGCAGCCCCGAACATCCGCCGCTGCGTCTTCTGAAGCCTCCGCGCCTTCCGAAGCATCCAATCCTACTGCCCAGCCCGTCCAACCCTCTGTTCAGGCGCTAGTCGCCCTGACCGGCCCGTCGCTCAGCGAATCAATTTTGCTTCCTCCGCCGGCCTTCCGCCCGCCAAATGAACTTCCCGTCAGTCACCCTCGCCTGTGGTTTGCCCTAACCACCGCCGAGCACAGCGCCGCGGGATACGACGC
>DASYYQ010000180.1:0-17804 GCA_035933545.1 Candidatus Acidiferrales bacterium
GCGCGCGCCGTTATTGCTTCGCTGTTGATTCCCAGGACCTTCATGAAGTAAGTCGGGTGAACGTCTGCAACAAGGGCCTCCACGTAATTACCGTCGCCGGCATGTGGTCCGGAAGCTGGGGGGTTGTTAATCTGCACACACACCGTGCCGACCGCGGCTGGCGGATTAGTGGACGTGCTGCAATTGCTTACCTGGCCACCACCGTTATCCGTAAAACCATTCGATGCTGCGGCGTTTTGTGCGCCGACGGTCACGCCTCCATAAGCGAGGTTGTTGGCGCCGGCAATGGCAGCGGCATCAGCGGCGGTTTGCTGGAGGCGCTTCTCGTAGCGCAGCACGCCCATGTCGATTGCTAAACCTGCAAAGCCCATCAAGACAACCAGCGCCACCGCCGTCAAGACCAATGCTTGGCCCGCCTGCTTGTTGCGCCTCATAGGGCCTCCACGTAATTTATTGGGCCTGGACCGGGCCGATCGGTTTTTGGCCGATTACCCACTCCGCCAAAAGGCTAAAGAAACTCCACAAAAGTGAACGCTCCATCACTTTTGGCCGTATACGATTAGCGACACATCGACTCTAGGCGAATCTTGAGGCCGGCACGTTGGCGTTCCGCGATGACTGGAATCCACTGAGTGCAAAAGGGATGTCCCGCACGGGCGGATTGCCGCGCAGAGCCAACCCTGCCGCGCTTCGATACGCAACGTGTGCTCATTAGCAGTTTAGGCAATCCAGGTTCCATAATCCTGAAAGAGCATTCCAAGTACCCTGCAGATTCCTGCATACTCATATGCGGCTCAACTTCGTCCTAAGAGTCCTGAGTCCATCCATCAGCAGCCTAATTCTCCTGCAATGCTTTGAATTCTTTGAGCACCGCAAACGGTGTGCGCACGCTTTCGATCGACTCGCCAAGCTGCTTGATTTTGTCCACATTCAGGTGACCCAGCAGCGTGCCAGCGCCGGCAAGGTATTTGACCTTATGCGGCCGCAACGCCATTATCCGGCAGCACGTAGCATCCACCGCGACGGGGTCATCTCCCAGAACAAGGACGCCGCATTCTTTGGGAGTGCCTTGAATAGGTCCGTTTCCTTCCATGCCCATAATTCCGTCGACGATCGCGAAATCCGGTCGCGCGGCGGCATTGATGTCCAGGATGGAGCGATCGATTCCGGCCCAATGAAGCACATTCTTCGGCCAGCCATAGCAGCTCCCCGGCACAACTCCGAACATGTTTTTCAGTGAAAGCGTGACGCCAGCCCAGTGGTGTGTTTTCAGCTTTGGCATAGAAACGAGAAAATCGACTCCGAGAACTGTTTTTGGCAGATAGAGCTCTTTCAAACGGGATGCGCGGGTCTCGAGGGGCACGCATTTCACATCGTCTACATTCAGATCGACAAATACTCGCGAAGGTGTGCGAATGTATTCCCTCAGATTGACAGATTCGAGGATCGCTTCGGTATCGCGATCCATGGCCGGGCCGTCGCCGATCAAAACCTGTGAAGCTCCCAGGCGCAAAAAGCTGTCGCGAGCAGCGGCAATCACCGCAGGATGAGTGTTCATCACGCCGAGAGGATCGGGTCCAACGAAGTTGGGCTTGAGAAGCACGGTTTTTCCGCGGATCGGCGGATCAAATTCAAGGAGTGTTTCGTAAAGGAGCGATGAGAGATCCTGTTTGTAATTTGCGTTGCGACGAATCGCTACACGCGAACTGGGACGCTGGAAAGAAGGGACCAACGATTTGGATGCGTTCGGCATGATCACACCATCTCCGAAGCGTCCACGGCAAGCCAGTGCGGCCGGGCATTGCACGCCAGAGAAGCCCAGGCAGTCACGGAAACATTTTCAAGGAATTCGTTTTTGTCGAATGCAGCTCTAACATCTTGCTCGCCGATTGGCACGCTGCGGCCGAATGTTTCGAGGCATATGCGCGCGAGGGCCAGCGATGCGCCGCTTCGAATGTTCAGCAGATTTTTTTCGAGCCACGCTAGGCTGGCCTCGACTTCGGGGCGGCCATACTGGTTGCGCAGCGCAATGAGGGCCCACACGGTTGGAATAATGAGCGATTCGCCGGCAACCCCGTAAGTGCGCGGATTTCCGCAATTCCATCCGCCACCGGGGCACATTCGATCGTATAACAGGAATTTCGCCAAATGCCGGCGCCGCAGTGCATTGCGAGGGAGCATCTCTGGAGGGCACTGGCTCATGGCGATGAGCGCAAACGCTGTTGGCTCTACCCAACTGGCCGTCCGCGGCGTCCATCCCCAGCCACGATAAGAATCATTATGGTGGGCAATGTCTTTGCGAAAGAATCGCGCGATGACGCGTCGCCATGGCGCGCTATCTTTTGGCCAATCGTCACAAAGCCAATGCAATCCCGTTTCAGCGGCGCCCGACGAATCTTTGGCTGCAAGAAGGGCCCAGCAGGCAAGCGAAGTAACCCAGCAGCCTGTTTGCTGTGCGGGAGCGGCGGGCCATGAGCCGTCGGACAACTGCGAAACGCGGAGGAAGTGCGCCCCTTGAGAGAGCCGTTCTTTCACATTTTCGCGTGCTTGCAGTTGCACTAACGCTAAGAGAGCCCAGCACGTGGGTTCCACGCGGCTCGAGCGACCGGGCCGAAAACCCCAGCCTCCGTCTTCATTCTGGGCGCGTTCCAAAAGATGTGGGAATGGGCTTTCTGCGACGGACAACTCCCTTGTGGCGTTCGACTGATCAGAAGCGCTGTCAGCGGGAATCATATTGATTACGCTCGGGGTCTCGCTGCCGCCTCTCACATCAACTGTTTCGCAGGACGGATCGTTTCCGTAAATTGCTCTCTGGGCGATCCGTTTTGCCCCTCGTCGATCCCCAGCTGATTAATAAGCCGATGTAAATAACCGCGAGCCATGCCGAGGGTTCGCGCACTTTCCGCTTTCTGCCATCCGCATTCACGCAAAGTACGCAACACGAGCCTCTTCTTGAACTGGCGGACCTCCTGCGCATAGGAGCCGGCAAACTGACCGGCGTCGTGGTCTCTTCGAACTACTGTGGGGAATTGCCAAGCGTCCAGCGTATGTCCATCGGAGAGAACCACGGCGCGCTGCACCGCGTTCTCCAGTTCGCGCACATTTCCTGGCCAGGGATATTCCTCGAGGGCGTGCATCGCGGCGAGGGAGAAGCGGCGCGTCTTTTTGTTGAATTGCTGCGCGAAACAGTCGAGGAAATACTGCGCGAGAAGCGGAATGTCGTCACGCCGTTCGCGAAGTGGCGGCAAATGCATCTGAACTACGTTCAAGCGATAGTAGAGGTCCTCGCGGAATTTGCCCTGTTCAACCATTTCGGCGAGGTTCCGATGGGTCGCGCAGATCTGGCGTATGTTGATGCTGATAGTCGCGTTGCTGCCCAACCGCTGCAAGCTCCTCTCCTGAAGAACACGAAGCAGTTTCGGCTGCAGACCGAGGCTCAAGTCGCCAATTTCGTCCAGAAACAGAGTGCCGTGATTGGCGGCTTCAAACCGGCCGCAGCGGCTTGCGACGGCTCCTGTGAACGCGCCTTTTTCGTGACCAAAGAGTTCATCTTCGACGAGGGATTCGGGCAAATTCGCGCAAGAAAATGCGACCATAGGACGAGCGCTTCGGGTGCTCATCTGGTGGATCGCGCGCGCCAGCAATTCCTTGCCGGTGCCGGTTTCGCCGGTAATCAGAACGCTGACGTCGCACGGTGCGATCTTTTGCGCCAGCGCGAAAAGCTCCTGCATTGCCGCGGAGGTTCCGCGAAGCTCACGTAGCTGACCCGACCCGCGAGCATCGGCGCGCAACTTATGGAGTTCCACCAAAGTTTCGTGAAACTTGCTGGCGCGGCGAAGTACAAGGCGAAGCTCGGCTATGTTCGGCGGAGCGGTCACACCGTCGTATGCGCCCCGGCTCATTGCTGCTAAGAGCAGGCGCCGGTCATCCGCGTCAAACAGGACGACTATCGGCGGATAAGAGGGAATCTTGCTGATTTCATCAATTATCCGCAGACCGGCTTCGGAGTCTCCTTGCCTGACCGCAGAGCGCAAATCCAACAGAACGACGTCGCATGCGGTCCGTATTTCCGGCATCCGAATGGTCTCGCACTCATTAGTCGTACGGCTCGCGAAACCTTCGCCCAATATGTTTCCAATAACGCCGGCCAAGCGTGAATCTTGCGTCAAAAAACAGACTTGGATAATCGGGTTGTTCAAGGGTAGTCCTATCTAGCAGCCGAATCTGGCCCCACATACCGCCGCGACTTTGGCCCGAAGGTAGACGTCGTCTTGAATATGAACTTGCAAATTTCGGTTACAGTAAGGAACGATTGTGTACACCTAGCACGCGTGTCTCCCAAAGTTGCGGGGAGTACGCCTTCTACAAGGCCGACTCTTAAGTCGTTTATTTTCCTGCTCGTCTGGTCGCGGATTGGGTACAGAACGCCTCCAATAGGTGACATCGACAATTTCCGACTGTAATCTTTTGCGCAAATTCGGAACCTTGCTGGTGTTGCTTGTGCGAAGTTCCGTGCTAGTTCTGTCGCGGATAAGATATGCGGTAATGCTTACTGCCCTTTTGGCGGGATCCCAATTAGCAGCTGTACAGGGACTGGTACTCCGTCGCGCAAAGCAGGCTTGAATTTCCATCGACCGAACGCAACGCGGGCCGCTTCGTCCATCTCGGGCGTAATTCCCTGATATACTTCGAGGTCTGTGACGGTTCCATCCGCCTTAAGGATACCTTTGAGCACGATCATCTTGCCCGGCTTGTCATGTGGAACGGGTAATCGGCGAAAGTCGAACTTGGATTCTGGCTCCGGGGGCACAATTCCTCGTCCCCAATGAACAACAACGGAGTCTGAAGCCGCAGGCGAGGTTTGAGGGCTCACCGGTTCGGCGCAATATTGCATCGTCCAGTTCTTGCCAGGCATGGGCAAAAAAATTGTGTATATCTTTCCGCAGTCCAAGATCCCGTAGACGCTAAGCCCCCCGCCGCCTGTCGGTCCCGTTGAGACAACCATCGTGTTCTTGCGAAACGGCGACTCCCACTTCACGGGGAAGATCATGTCTGGAGGCAAAGCCGGCCCCAGAGCGCCGGGAGCTTCGCTCTTGCCGTTCTCAGGGCCGCCAACAATCAGCGTCCCCGTTGATGCTGTCTTCGCGCCGCCATCGCCTGAGATTGCTTTTTCCTCCCCTCCGCGCGAACTGGCTCCTTGGTTTTCGCCGTCCGGTCTGCCAGGCGTGCCCTCCGACGATGCCGGCGACTTCGTAGCGGGAGATACAGCGAAGGTTCCCAGGCGGGTACCCGGCGGAAGCACGATTTGAGGGGCAGCAGGCGAAGGGTCCACTCCGATTATGACAAGCTCAGCTGCGTTGGGCGCTACGGGCACGCCATTTGGGACGGCAGGTAAGGTGCTCGACTCGGTCAACGGCCTCCGGGCAGGGACTGGTTTGGCGATGGGGATGGAAGGCATTGGCAGCTTCGATTGAGAACCGGAGGCGATAATCGAGGGTAATTTTGGGGCTGGCGCGACGGGAAGATCCGGCAACCTTGCCTTCATCGCTGCGACGTGCGCGGGGACAGGTTTCGCGACGGAGAAGGAAGGAATTGGAGGCTGTGTTTGGGAGTCCAAAATTCCGGGGAGCGAAGCTTCTGGCATCGCCGGATTGGGAAGATCCGGGATGGCGCTCGCGTAAGCAGTCTTACGTTGCGCTAAAACAGGCTTTGCAACGGGAAAGGAAGGGAGTGGCAGCTGCGACTGAGACATAGATGGGTCGAGAAGATAAGGCGTCCGGGTTAAAGCGCTTGCGGGTAACGGAATTTGCGGAACCTGAGTGTCAATGATTCGTTGCCGCCGGGCCAAGGGTCTTACATTTTCTGTGTCAATCGGTAAAGGGGCTTTCGGAGACTGCGCCGAAGACATTTGCATAATCACGTTTGGCAACTTCAACTCGACCGCAATGTGAATATCTGGGGGCGTGTTGGGCTGAAGAATCGTTTGGCGGGTGTTATCGGGCCGCGACGGTTTGGAGATAATCGCAAGATTTCCTTGAAGGATGGCATTTTTTGAAGCCGAACCCGGACTTCTTTGAGAGGCGCTGCGAGCATAAGCGCTCATCTTTCGTACGGCGATGTGAGGCAAGGTCTTAGAAGAATCCAGCATCGGTACGTCGTAATAAATCTCCTTAGAGGCGTCACGTACCTCCAGCTCCGGCCTTGACGAAAGTACCTGGGGCATGTGGAACAGCAGAAACGCGAAGGAACAGTGCAGTAAAAACGAAATGGCGAAGGATGGGCTGGTCGGCGCAAATCGGGCGGGCACTGATTTGCGGAACATGTAGACCGGATTTCGTGTTATTGACATTTTGCAGGCGACCACGCGTTTGGAAAGTCCGGCGGGGCCCCGTGTTGCTCCTCAAGCTCCGGAGCGAATTTTGCTGCGCCTAACTCTGTCCTTGCAAAACCGCCTGCGATAAGGCCCCGTCTCAAACAGCTGTTGCTTTTCGAGAATCAGGGAGCGGCCTCAACTTTCAATGAGTCCGTAACATCTTGTTGTTCGTTACGCGATGGCGAGGGCGCAAACACACTTTTACCCCCATCCTATCGGTGACTCTTATGGAGCACGTCATGTTCCAATTGTTCTAGCCCCCAAAGCAGCTTGCACCACCGTTAATGGGTCTTAGTCACCAAGCAGATACACATTCGCCTAGAGAGTGGGTGTTTTCGGTCACTTCAACTCGTTGGCGCGTTTGCGACTCACAGTGCATCCTCGCAAGGCGGCAGGAAGTGCTTTTGTTTCTGTTTCTTCGGAATCCCTCCTTCGTAAGTTGACGTTCCGTTTGGCCTTGATCCTGCTTCCAGAATTACGGTCTCAGAGCTTTAGCGGTAGCTTGCTTTTTTGACTTTCTTCCTATGAAAATGCGGAATCCACTTGGGAAACCCTTCCACCGGTGGGTGCCGCTCTGTCTGCTTTGTCTTGCGGTGTTCGCGACGTACCAGGCGTCCTGGGCACAGGATACAGTTGAATATGCCGGATCCACGTCATCGGCAGCAGCGAAGACCGCCGGACTGACGAACCCCAAAGTGAACGTGCCCAAGTGGAGTATTACGCTTCCCAAGGCAGGTAGCGCAGCAGCTTCAAGCGTGCAAGGAAAAGGATCAACCTATCTGACGATTCCAACTGGCCCGCCCGAGGAAGTCGTCAATCGACGCGCTCTTGAAAAGAAAGCTGGCAAGGATGCCGCGAAGGTACTGTTGCGGTCGAATCCCAACGGAGCGCGCATCTGGTTAAATGGAGCGTTTGTCGGAACGACGCCAATTCTGCTCGTCGTGCCGCCGGGAAAATATCACATTAAAATGTCGGATGACCGGCTTGATTCCGCGGAGCAGGACGTTGGCCTCTTGCCGCGTGAGATACGCGATGTTGTGCTTCATCTGGCTGTTTATTATCCGACGCACGTTTCCATTCGCTGATTGTCACTGCGGTCGGAGTGCAGGGAGAGGACATGGCAGATAACGAACTCAATCGACCAACGCTCACATCGCCAGCAGTTGGTCCACCACGCTCCGCGTTTCGCGGCTTGGGAGTTTTCCTGGTTATTCTGCTGCTCGCTGGGGCCGGAGCAGTGGGCTACAAAATAATCATGGCAGGCGTTCCCTCTGCGCCCGTTGCTTCGGAGGATCGCAACCTCGCGAAAATCCAGCAGCAATTGTCGAGCATCGAAAAGCGTCTGGATCGTCTGGAGAAGCGCCGCAGCGTTGCGCAGGCGAAAACTTCTCCGAACGCTGCCGAGCCGGAACTGGCCAAAGTTTCCAAGGTGGTTCATCGGCTGCAACCTGCGCCGAAGAATTCGTCGGTGAACGTTCCTGCGCCTCAACCCGACCTTCAGGTTTCGCGCAATGTTCCTCAAATCGTTGACACCTCAACCGCGAGCGCCGCAACGGCCGATCATGAGGCGTGGCAAGCGACCGCGGATCGATTGACGGATGTAGTTGGCGCAGTCGGATCGCAGGAAGCGGAGATTTCACGAGCGCAAAAAGAAATTGGCCAGTTAAGCGCGCAGACACGGCATTTTGCCGTTCCTTTCCAATTGCATCGTGGATCCCGGCCTCAAGTGGTGGGGCCCGTCTCTTTGGAATTGAAAAACTCCGATGCGAGGCGGCAGCGCTACTCGATATCAGTTTTCCTCGATGACAAACCTGTCGAGTTCAAGGATCGCTCCGTGGATGAAATGGTGGACTTCGTGCTCCCCGGAGAGTCCGTGCCGCTCCACTTTGTCGCTACGAAAATCGAGCATAATTCCATCGTGGGATATATGGAGATCCCCAGCGGCAAGATTGCGCGTTAGGGCCGTTCCAACTTGTCACGCTGAGCTTCAGAAAACCGAGAAGCGAGGCGCTGATCGATAGCGCCAACCTTGTTCCAAGCGATTGGCCAACAATTAGACAGACGCTAATTTTCCACGGGCAGGAAATAGTTGCGGCAAGCTTGTTCGACGGCTTTCGATGTGAGCCGAGGAACCTCACCCTGATAGACAGCAGCCCAGGAAATCTGATTGAGCAAGTCGCGCGGAAGGCTCTGGCTCAAGGGCCGTTTCATTTCATCGGTGATAAATTGAACCGCTCGTTGCAGCACTTCTTCGTCGCATGCAATTCCTCGCGCCAGACACTCGTTGCGCAAAATCTGGCGGAAATGCTCGGGAGTTGCATGATTCACTTTGATTTTGTTCGGTATGCGCCGCAGGAAGGCTTCATCCGCAAGTTCACGCGGGTCCAGGTTCGTAGAGAATACGACGAAGAGGTCGAAGGGAATTTCGAACTTCCTGCCGCCGGGAAGGGAAAGAAAATCGAGGCGGCGATCGAGGGGCGTCATCCAGCGATTGAGAAGCTCGTCCGGCCGCATCCGCTGGCGGCCGAAGTCGTCCAATATCAGCACACCGTTGTTCGCCTTCATTTGTAATGGCGCGGTGTAGTAGCGGCTCGCGCTGCTGTACTGCAGGTCGAGCATCTCGGCAGAAAGCTCGCCGCCAGCGATCACCCTTGGGCGATGACACAAGACCCAGCGCGTGTCGAACTCTTCGGGCAGCACCTCATCACTTTTGCGATGCACTCCGGCATCGTAGACGGCAATGATCTGGTTATCAACCTCGACGGCATAAGGCACCCAAACACTGTCGTTATAGATTTCCGGAATGTTGCATGCCAGCGTTGTTTTTCCCGCTCCGGGAGGCCCATACAGGAAAATGGAAGTGTTCGAAACAACTGCTGTGCCGATCCGCGAAATAAGGTCATCGTCGAGAACGAGGGGACCAAATGCCCGGCGAAGATCGTCTGGATTGATCTGCGCTTGTTGCACGCCCTGTTCACGAACGCGGGCATGGTAATCGCTCAGCGACACGGGCGCGGGTCCGGCATACTGGCTCAACGAGAGGAGATCGACAGCCCGCACTTTTCCTTCTGTGCTTGCAACAATGCGATGTGTGCCTCCTGTCATTCCCTTCACTTCACAAAGCTGCTGCTTGCGGAAGAACTGAAAGATTTGGTCGATGACCCCCAGGCTAACGCACATGTGCTCGCCCAACTCCGGCAGAGTCATTTCACCATTCAGATACAGGATTTTCAGGGCCAAGTCCTCAAGCAGCCCTCTGCGAATGCCCGTTCGTTCACATTCTTGGGGCGCCACTAGGGTCATCTCTTCCATTTTCAGTCACCTTCGAGGTTGAGCTGCTGAATTGACGTTCCTCGACACACGAGGATTGCTTTCCGTCTTCTATCAAAGCACGCTGTGTGCCAATTCTGGCAATTGTTGGATCATCGGGTGGCCTAAAGGGCCGCATTGACAGGAAGGAGGGTTCTATTACTACGAAGGGGAACTGGAGCCAGATTCCCGAGGCTTCTAGTCTTCGGCGGCACGGTTCATTGCAATTGATTCGTAACTCGAAGCGGGTGGGCTGGAAGAAGCCTTGCGAGGATGAGGTGGGTGGGCAGGTAGATCACCAGGACGAAGCACGCCCAAATAAGGGCAACGTGGATTGGCGGCGGACCCCACGCACGATGCCAAAGCGGATCGCGAAAGGCATAGTTGATATTCATGGCCGGATTGGCGAAACGCGCGGCGATGAGCGCAAGAGCGGCGATTGCGGATTGCAGTGGCAGGCCGCGACGGTCGTATCCGACACGCATGAGCGCGCAAATGAGAATGATTGGCCAGACGATATGAAACAGAGAGAGCAGTCGCACCCACAGCGGATAGTGCGCGTCCCACATGTAATCGGTGCCGCCGGTGAGCGCATGGCCAGTGAACAGGCGCCAGCCAGCGTCGACGTCCCAAAGCAAATCGGTGAGAATTGAGGCGACGGCCTGGCTGGAGAGCAGCACGGAATTGCCGAAAAAGAGGCCGATGCAGGTGAGGATTACGGCGATGTCGCAAACGTGAAGGAAATTCACTGCGCCCCAGACGCACCAGTAGGCGGGAGTCCATATCGCGAGCCAGATCAGGCCGGACCAGCGCGCCCATGCGGGGAGGTTTGCGGTGGGGGAGTTAGGCATTTAGGCTAGTCGCCGACGCATTTTGACGGCGTTCCGCGCGTATGGTACCACCGGTATCGTATCCGGCGAGTGAGCATCGCGTGAGCGGGCGCGCCAGAACGGCGATTATAGAAAATTGGGCGGATGCTGCACGGGCATGCGAAAATGTTTTTATGAGCGCTGCGGAAATTGCTGGCGGAATCGTGCTAGGCGGGACCGCGGTTGCGGCGTGGGGCGCGGTGTACCCGGGAGCGCAAATTTTTGGACGGACTTTACGAACGACGGGAAATTCCTCGACGGTTGCGCTGACGTTTGACGATGGTCCGAATCCGGCGGCAACGCCAGCGCTCCTCGATTTGCTCGAGCGCCACGATGCGCGTGCAACTTTTTTTCTGATGGGCGCGCACGCGCGAGCTTTCCCGGCGCTCACGCGAGCAATTGCGGCGCGGAGGCACGCGATTGGGAATCACACGGAGACACATCCGAATTTGATTTTTCTGACGCCGCGAAAATTGCAGAACGAACTGAACCGTTGCCGCGAGGCAATCGAATCGGCTACGGGCGCTGCGCCGCGATGGATGAGGCCGCCATTCGGTTTTCGCGGGCCACAGATGAGCGGCGTGGTGTGCAGGCTGGGGTACGCGGGCGTGGTGATGTGGTCAAAACTAGCGTGGGACTGGAAGCCGCAACCGGCTGATGGCGTGATTCGACGCTTGCGGCGCGTTGCAGGAGGCGATATCGTGCTTTTGCACGACGGCGACCATCGAATTTTGGAAGGAAATCGGCAACACACGGTGGCGGCTTTGGAGTATTGGCTGCCGCGATGGAAGGACGCCGGACTCAGATTCGTGACGCTGGACGAGATCGGCGCTTCTGTGTCCAGAGCCGCCGGCGCGGCGATGAGAAAGGCGAGTTGAAAGGCGGTAGCCGTGGACGAAAGAAAATTTTATGACGAGAAAGACGAGACCAAGCAAATCCCGCTGACGTGCCCGCATTGCCGGCAGGAAAATACCTATCCAGTGCGATGGAAAGTCCGCACGAAAAAAAATGAGCTGCCGCGCGGGTCGAATGAAGAGGACCGCGCGCATTTTGCGAAAGCGCGATCGTACATGGTGCGCGTGGACGACATGGTGGCGTGCCGGAACATTCGCTGCCGGAAGCGCTTCGACTTGACGGGCCAGACGGTGATTCTCCTCTAGCGATTGGCGCCGCAGCAGCCCAAACCATTCCCAGTCAAATTTCCGGGTAAAGATCAAAGAAGGCGTCGAGCGATTGCCTGAGAGCTTGCTCGATTTGTTCCTTGGAACCTTCGATTAAATGCAAGGTGATGCGGGCCGTGCGGCCATTTTTGAGCTTGACGGTAGCTTCGCCGACCGATTCGAGTTCTGCCTCAGGAAACAATCGCATTCCGTAAACGAGAGCGAGGTTGGCCATTCAGTCCTCCTGCGGCCGCACCGGTGCGGAGCGGCTTCGCAAAGACAGCGTATGCGGCACGAGCATGTGAGTCAAATGGCCAAAGAGGCTTGCGCTGCGTGCTGCGCCGATTGACTTTGAGCGGGCGGACGGAGCATCCTGAGTTCGGCCCTGGGGCATCGGATAAAGCGTTGCTGGCGAGGTGCGGCATGAAGAAGCGAGCGGCTCTGATGTTCGTGATTTTCTGCGTTATGGCGTTGTCGATTGCTCCCTTGGCGACTGCGCAGTCGGCGAATCCGCCGAAGCAGCAAGCGAGTTCAGGTCCAAGCGCAAAGGCTGCAACAGATATCGGGCCGTTAATTGTAAAACAGCAGCCGCAACAAACCGCGACGCCAAGTGTGGAGAAGAAAAGCCCGCCTGCCGCGAATACAGATTCGAATTCGTCGAAATACATCCAAGTTCCAGTGGGCACGGTGTTGCCGCTTGTGCTGCACAACGCAATTTCGACGCGCAATGCGAAGGCGGGCGACCCTGTGTTCCTCGAAACCCTTTTCCCGATTTTGGTAGGGCCGAAAATCGTGATTCCCGCGGGCTCGTACGTGAGCGGAGAAGTCACCGAGGCGAAGCGCGCCGGACGCGGGCATGGCCGCGCGGAGATTCGAGTCAGGCTGGACAATTTGATTCTGCCGAACGGCTACGAAGCCCAATTCAACGCCGTGCCGCGAAATGCCGGAACCGGCGGCAACGAAAGCGTCGGGAAAGAAGGCACGATTAAGGGCGATTCGAATAAGGCTGGCAATGTGGACACGGTGGCCGAGACGACGCTGGCGGGCGCAGGAATCGGTTCAGCAGTCGGCGCCGCCGCAGGCAATCTGGGTAGAGGAGCAGGACTCGGCCTGGGAGTCGGCGCGGCTGCTGGGCTTTTGGAAGTGCTGCTCACGCGCGGGCCGGAAGCGGAATTGCCGCGCGGAACGACTTTGGATGTGTCGCTGAACCGGCCGCTTTACCTGCTTTCCGCGAAAATCAATTTCACGAGTCCGGGTCAGGCGTCTGCGCTTCCTGGTCCGCCGAATCGCGAGCCGCGGCGCAGCACCGGAATCATTCCACATTGGTTCTAACGTGCGCCGCTTGTCGCTCGTCTCTTCCTCTGGTTTTTCCTAGCCACTAATCACTCGGCGCTGTATTTAAGCTTTTCTTCCAGCCTTCTCTTCACCGCAGGCCATTCCGAATCCGTAACGCTGAAATAAACGCTGTGCCGAATCCTGCCGCTCGCAGTGATCATGTGATTGCGGAATACTCCTTCCTCCTTCGCTCCAATCCGCAAAATCGCCTTGCGCGACTTCTCGTTCAGCGAATCGGTTTTCAGTTCCACGCGAATGCATCCGAGCGTCTCGAACGCGTGCCGCAGCAGCAGATATTTGCACTCTGTGTTCACGGCGGTGCGCTGCCACGCGAGGCCCACAAACGTCCAGCCAATTTCTACGCGCCGGTGAACGCGCTCGATGTTCGCGTAGCGCGTGGTGCCAATCACGTTCCCTGACGCGCGCTCGACTATCGTGAACGGCAGCGACACGCCTTTCGCTTGATCCGCGAGCGCCGCTTCAACGTACGCCTCCATTTCCTCCGGCGTGCGCACTGGCACAGGAATCCACTTCCACAAATCCTCATCGAGACCCACTTCCGTCAGCCCCGCCGTGTGCGCCGCCAGCATGGGCTCGAGCTGCACGTACTTGCCGCTCAGCGTCACCGGCTGCACAATCATTTCATTCGAGATCGTCTCCGCCATAAAACGCTCCTCTCGCCAGCAACAGCTTTTGATGTAAACCATAGCTCACTCGTGGCTCAGGCAAGTATAAGCCGAGCTTGCTTCCGCTTTCCCCCGCGCTGCCTCCCTGGGCTCGATCATAGCCACCACTGAAAATTATTTGTGCGAAGGGTCGTTCGTTATAAAGTGTGGCTCGCAGTTCTGGAGGAATTCCTGTGATGCATTCTTTCCGGTATCGTCACGGCGCTACGCCGCTTTTTGCTCTTTTTTTCCTTGCCGCCATTTTCTTTGCTATCGGACCCGCAGTGTATGCGCAAAACTCGCCGGGGCCCCAGCCTGCGCCGCTGCCTGCACCCATTGTCGCGCCAGCGGATACGCCCTATCCCGGCACGATATCTCTGCTGGTCGACCTGACGAATGTCACGGATCGTGCGATGAATGTGCACGAGACCATCCCCGTCGAGGGCAATGAGCTCACGCTGCTCTATCCTCAGTGGATACCGGGAAACCACTCGCCGACGGGCCCAATCTCGAAAATTGCCGGCCTGGTGGTGTCCGCGGACGGCAAGCGCATCGCCTGGATCCGCGATCGCGTGAATGTCTGCGCGTTTCACATCCCTGTGCCGGACGGCGTGCACTCGCTGGATGTGAATTTTCAATATTTAGCGCCGCTCAAGCGCGACCAAGGCCGCATTTCGTTCTCGTCGAAAATTGTCGACCTCTCATGGAACACGGTGGTTCTCTATCCGGCGGGACATTTCTCGCGCCGCATCCAATTCGCGCCCAGTATCCGATTGCCGCAGGACTGGAAGTTTGCCACCGCGCTCGAAGTGAATTCGCAGGATGGCGACCTGGTGCATTTCAAGGACACCGCGCTCAACACGCTGGTGGATTCGCCGCTTTACGCGGGCCTCTACTACAAGCGCGTGGACCTCTCTCCTGATGCGGACAACCGCGTCCATCTCGATGTGTTCGCGGACACGCCTGCGGAACTGGCCATCACTCCGGAAGAGTTCCAGGAGCATCGCAACCTGGTAAAACAGGCCGCCAGGCTTTTCGACTCGCACCACTACAGCCATTATGATTTCCTTTTCTCAGTGAGCGATACGATTGGCCGCGAAGGGCTGGAGCATCACCAATCGAGCGAGGACGGCACCAGCGCAAACTATTTTACCGACTGGTCTGCGGGAGTTGCGGGGCGCGACCTTCTGGCGCATGAATACACGCACTCATGGAACGGCAAATTCCGGCGCCCAGCGGACCTGTGGACGCCCAACTTTAACGTCCCCATGCAGGACGACCTGCTGTGGGTGTACGAGGGCCTGACGCAATATTACGGTTACGTGCTGACGGCGCGCTCCGGATTGCGCACGCCCGAGGAGACGCGCGACCTGATCGCACGCATTGCAGCCAGCTTCGAAGCCAGTCCCGGACGTAAGTGGCGCCCGCTGGTGGACACCACCAACCAGCCAACAATTTCGCAACGGTCACCCGTGAGCTGGGTAAGCTGGCAGCGCGGTGAAGATTACTACCAGGAAGGGCTCCTGATCTGGCTTGATGCCGACACGAAAATCCGCGAGTTGAGCGGCGGTAAAAAATCTCTCGATGATTTCGCAAAACTGTTTTACGGCGTCGACAACGGCAGCTACATCACGAAAACTTATAACTTCGACGATATCGTGCGTGCCTTGAATACGGTGCAGCCGTACGATTGGGCAGGATTCCTTCGCAAGCGCGTTTACGATCTCGCGCCTCAAGTTCCGGAGAACGGAATCACCCAGGGCGGCTATCGGCTCGTCTACAACGACACCGAATCGGAGTGGATGAAGCACGAAAAGGGCCCGCAGGGAACGAGTTTTGCCACCTCGCTAGGGTTCAGCGTGTCCGCGGACGGCAGCCTCGGAGGCGTATGGTGGGACAGTCCAGCGTTCAAGGCAGGAATCACGCCCGACATGCAATTGCTGGGCGTGAATGACCAGATCTTCAGCATAACGAACCTGCGGAACGCCATCCTCTCCGCGGAAACTGATCAAGAGCCGATCAAGCTTATGCTGAAGCGCGACGGCCACATTGTGAGCGTTTCGCTCGATGATCACGGCGGACTGCGGTATCCGCACCTGGAAAGAGTGGCGGCGACGCCGGACCGCCTTGACGCGATTCTCGCGCCGAAGTAGCGTTTTCGCGCGGCAGCAACGACGCCACGAAATCGTGGAAGAAACGCTGGAAACCACGCCACAGCAAAAATCAAAATGGCAAGTGCGGCAGAGCTGCGCCACCGATTTCGAAAGGTCTAGCGACGATGAGAACGGAATTGCTGCGATTCAACGGCGCTATCAAGCAGGATCCCGCCATCAATGCATGGATGAAAGCGCATGCAGGTGAATTGCGAGCCATCGCGCGTCAGTGGTTTGAGGCGATGCGAAAATGCGGGGACGAGGTCCGGGAGCTTTTACATGACGGCTGTCCGGTTGCGTGTTTGGGAGATGCGCCCTTCGGCTACGTCAATGTATGGCGCTCGCACGTAAACGTGGGTTTTTTTCACGGCTCAGCGCTGCCGGATCCGGCCCGCTTGTTGCAAGGCACCGGCAAGTTCATGCGCCATGTGAAGCTGAAGCCGGGAACGGCCACAAACGCCCCAGCGCTAAGCAGGCTCATCGATGCGGCGTACCGGGATATAAAGGCGCGCGTCGAAAACGGCTAGCTCAAAGAAACGCCTGGAGGTCAGAGCGGATTTGAACCAACGGCACCGGCGTTGGCCGCCCTTGTTGCGCCCATCGTTACTCTACGGCGATCTTCGTGCCCTGCTGGCCTTGCTTCGAGAGGCGCTCGATGCGCTCGTCGATCACTTCGCGCACCGCTTTCAGCAGCTCGACGCGCGAATTCGCCAGGTGCTGTTTCACTTCGGGTGAAACACCCAGAAAATCGCGCACATGGTCCAAAAATTCGTGGCACAGGCATTTGTCGTATATCACGCGCTCGCCCGCCGCTTGCGGATTTTGTGCTTGCTCCTTCATTGCGCCTCCTTCATTTCCACAGTCAGAATGTGATTTTCAAGCCTGGCTCGCCCGGGTGATAACATGGCCATCGAACGCGGTAGCCCGATGTGCCGCCGCAGCGTGCCGACCTCGACCACAAGTTCGTCACCCTTCTTGAACAGCCCAACGTCCCCTTTCGCCGCAAAAGGCAAAAGCACGCGGATCTCATAAGCTCCATTAGCTTTTCCAAACGTGTACGGCTTCTCCGTGCGTGTCACGGCGGACGGATCCTCCTCGCCCGGATATAACAGCTCGGCTAGATCCTGCAATCGCTGCTTGCCCAAAACCTCATGCGCAAACAGCGGCACCCGCTTCACCGGCACGGGCGCGAAATACTCGTCAATCTCGCGCAAAACTTTCTCTTGCGAAATCTGCCATTCGTTGAACCACGAATCCTTAATATCCGCCGGCAGCACTCGATTCACAATCACCGTGTCGATCGTCAATCCGTGCAGAGAGAAGTATACAAACGCGCGCTGCGTTTCGCGCAACACCATTTTCTCGGGATTGGTCACCAGCCGCACGCTCGTCGCTCGGGGATCTTCCATGATCGTGTCGACTCCCTCGAGCTTTTCAAAAAGGGAGCGAATATTGAGGAAATAGCTGTCCGTAGGCAGTTCGAAAGGCGCCACGCGATTCGCAATCGGCCGCACCGCTCGCAGCAAATTCCGCTGGAACGGAAAAATGTGTTTCATGTACCAGTCCAGCGTCGTAGGCATGCTGATGAAACGCATCGACTCCGCTGTGGGCGCCGCGTCCAGCACAATCACGTCGTAAGTTTTTTCACGGCGATACTGATTGATGTACATCATCGCGCTGAGCTCTTCCATGCCCGGCAGAATGGCCAGCTCTTCCGCTTCTACGCCGCTGATTCCGGTGGTGCGCAGCACCGAACTCACGTATGACGAAATCTCCTGCCAGTGCCGCTTGATTTCTTTCTGAATGTTCAGTTCCAAAATCGAAAGGTTATCGCTGATGCGCAGCGGGTCCGACGTGCGCGCGTGGAAAAGTTCTGTGTCCAGGTCGAACGAATCCGCCAGACTGTGCGCCGGGTCAATGCTCATCACCAGCGTGCGATA
>DASYYQ010000015.1:0-9291 GCA_035933545.1 Candidatus Acidiferrales bacterium
GGCTCAAAGCGCGCGTTCACGAATTTGTCCACCAGCGCGCGCAGCGGCACGCCGTATTGCAGCGCGATGGAGACGGAAAGCGCGAAGCCGTCCATGATGCCGGAGAGCGTTGAGCCTTCCTTGGCCATCTTGATGAAAATCTCGCCCGGCTCGCCGTCGTCGTACATTCCGACGGTGAGGTAGCCTTCGTGACCGCCGACGTTGAATTTGTGCGTGATGGAGCGGCGCTCATTGGGGAGTTTCTTGCGGCCTGCGCGGAAAAGCTCCTGCTGCGCGGACCCGGTCGCATCTGCTGCTACGGCAACTGCGGCGCTTTGTGAGGCGGCACTCTCTGCGCCCGGCGTTTTCTTGGTACCGGCAGCGGAGAGCGGCTGGGAGCGCTTGGAATTGTCGCGATAAATGGCCACTGCCTTCAGGCCCAGTTTCCATGATTCGATGTAAGCCTGCATCACGTCTTCGACAGTGGATTCTTCCGGCATGTTGATGGTCTTGGAGATTGCGCCGGAGAGGAACGGCTGCGCGGCGGCCATCATGCGCAAATGACCGCGCCAGGCGATGGAACGTCCGCCATTCGTGGCGAGCGAGCAATCGAACACCGGCAAATGCTCCGGCTTGAGGCCGGGCGCGCCCTCGATGGTGCCGTGCTGGTCAATCCAGTCGACGATGAGCGACGCTTGCACGTCGGAATAGCCAAGGCGCATCAGCGCCATGGGCACAGTATTGTTGACGATTTTGATTACGCCGCCGCCGACCAGCCGTTTGTGCTTGACCAGCGCTAAGTCAGGTTCGATGCCGGTGGTGTCGCAATCCATCATGAAACCGATCGTGCCGGTGGGCGCGAGCACAGAGACTTGCGAATTGCGATAGCCGAATTTCTCGCCCAGCTCGACGGCATCGTCCCAGGATTTGCGCGCCGCGCGCAGAAGCTGTGGCTGGACGTATTCTTCGCTGATCGGGCGCAGCGCATCGCGGTGCAAGCGCATGACGTCAAGCATGGGTTCGCGGTTCTCAGGGTAACGCGAAAACGCGCCGAGGCGTTCCGCGGTGCGCGCCGATTGTGCATAGGCTTCGCCGGTCATCAGCGCGGTAATCGCGCCGCAAATATCGCGGCCCTGGTCGGAATCGTACGGCACGGCCAGCGAGAGCAGCAGCGCGCCAAGATTGGCGTAGCCGAGGCCCAGCGGGCGGAAATCGCGCGAATTCTGCGTGATTTTCGGCGTGGGATAGCTGGCATTGTCCACCAGAATTTCCTGCGCGGTGATGGTGATGTCCACGGCGTGGCGGAAACCCTCGACATCGAATTGCCCGTTCGGCCCGAGGAACTTCAACAAATTGAGCGACGCGAGATTGCAGGCGGTATCGTCGAGGAACATATATTCCGAGCACGGATTCGAGGCGTAAATGCGGTCTGTGCCCTTGCAGGTGTGCCAGCGATTCACGGTCGAGTCATACTGCATGCCCGGGTCGCCGCAGTGCCAGGCGGATTCGGCCATCTGCCGCAGCAAGTCGCGGGAGCGGAATTTCTCGACAGGCTGGCCGTCGGTGACGTTGCGCGTCCACCAATCGCGATCCTCTTCGACCGCCTGCATGAATTCATCGGTGACGCGCACGGAGTGGTTGGCGTTCTGAAAGAAAATCGAACTGTAGGCTTCACCGTCGATGGAGCGGTCGTAGCCCTGCTCAATGAGCACCTGCGCCTTGCGCTCCTCTTTCGTCTTGCAGCCGATGAATTCCACGATGTCGGGATGGTCCACGTTGAGGATGACCATCTTTGCGGCGCGCCGCGTCTTCCCGCCGCTCTTGATGACGCCGGCGAACGCGTCGAAACCCTTCATGAAGCTCACTGGCCCGGAAGCGATGCCGCCCCCAGAAAGGGTCTCTTTGCTTCCGCGCAGCGTTGAGAAATTTGTGCCGGTGCCGGAGCCCCACTTGAAAAGCATGCCCTCGGTCTTCGCCAGATTCATGATGGAATCCATCGAATCGTGCACGGAATTGATGAAGCATGCGGAGCACTGTGGCTTGGGCTGCACGCCCACGTTGAACCACACCGGCGAATTGAAGGCCATTTTCTGCTCGACCAGCAAGTGGGTCAGCTCATCGCGAAACGCGTCGCGCGATGCCTCCGACGCGAAATACCCGCCCTGCTCGCCCCAGCGCACAATGGTGTTTGCTACGCGCGCAATAAGCTGGCGCACAGAAGTCTCACGCCCCGCGGTGTTCGGCTTTCCGTGAAAATATTTGGAAGCGACAATATTGGCCGCCGTCTGCGACCACGATTTGGGAACTTCGACATTTTCCTGGCGGAAAATCACCTGGCCTTTTTCGTTGCCAATCTGCATGGTGCGCCGTTCCCACTCGACGGCATCGAACGGAGCTACTTTCCCGTCCGTAAACCGCCGGTGAAACTCCAACCCGCCGGAAACAGCTTGTCCTTGCTGCTCAGTCTCGATTTTGCTATTCAACGCCATTTTCGCTTCCGCCATATCCGCCTCCGCGCAGGCAGTCCTGCCTAGTGAGTTTTGCTGGTCGGGAGGCGGTTAATTGATTATACCGCACCCACGTCCCAGCTCGCGGCGTAGAAGGGGCAGGCAAACGCCGCGCTGATTCAAAAGGGGCCTAAGTCTAGCTCCGGAGTTGAAACTGCACAACCGGATCAGCGGTGGAAAACTCTCTTCCACTGTGAAAAATCGTCAAACAGTAAAAGCTCCGCCCTGGAGCGCCGTACACCTCAATTGCGCCCGGGCGGTCAGCCCTTATTTTCGACGATTATGACCCGGTCAGCGCTCCTGATTTCCTCGCGAGCTCTCCGCTCACGAACCTGACCACGCTCACCCCGAATCTGGCCCTGAGTTTTACTGGGTTGTGGAAAACGTGTCAAGTAAAAACTGCAACCCTACCACAAAATATTAGGGCTTTCGTGTCCAATGCGTCTATTTATAGTGGTTTGTATGAGTCTGATGAAATGGCCAAAGAGGTAGCTATTGGAGGCAAGGTTACTCGTAGCGCAGAGCTTCGATGGGATCGAGCTTCGCCGCCTTGACTGCGGGCCACACGCCGAAGATCAATCCAATGCCGACGGACACGACGATGCCCACAATCACCGCCCATAGAGGAACGGAAGCCTTCATGGAGGTCACATGCGGAATAATCATCACCAAGCCGCTGAAGAAAAGGACCCCGAGGATGCCGCCCGCGCCGGTGAGGGTCATCGCTTCGAACAGGAATTGCCAGATGATGTCGCGGCTGCGCGCGCCAATGGCTTTGCGCACGCCGATTTCGCGGGTGCGCTCGGTGACGCTGACCAGCATGATGTTCATCACGCCGACGCCGCCGATCAGCAGGCCAATGGAACTTAAAACGATCAGCACCAGCGCTACGCCGCCGATGATCTGATTGAACTGTTCCTCTTCCTGCAATTGCGTGGTAATCGAGAAATTGTCCGGCGCTTGATAGGGCACTTTTCGCATCCGCCGCAACACTTCCGTAGCTTCGTCCACGGCCTGATCGATTTTTCCATGCACCGCGAGGAAGCGGTAGGAGTTATCTTCAACCGACGGAAACATTTCCTTATAGGTGTAATACGGAATCATCACGCGAACATCCGAATCATTCAGCCCAAATCCGCCTGGCGGCTTCTTGAATACGCCAATCACCATAAAATCGGAGCCATCGATCTGCACCGTTTTTTGGAGTGCGTCTTCCGGCGTGGCGAAAAGCGCCTTGGCGGTGGTCTCTCCGAGAACCACGACCTTCGCGCGATGATCGTTTTCCGCTTCACTGAAAAAGCGGCCGGCCTCCATATCTGCGTTCCCAAAAACGTCCATGTATGCGGGAAAGGTGCCGCGGAAGTCCATCTGCTGCGCCTGATTTTTGCCGTATTTGATGGTATGAAGCTGATGCCAGTTGAAAATCATAATGGCGATTTGCTTAACGTCAGGACAGTAGTCCAGAATCGCCTGCCCTTGCGCCAGCGTCAGCGGAGGGCGCTCGCGCGCCTGTTTCATGCTATTGCCTCCGCCCGGGCCCTGATCGAATCGGGACACGAAAACGGTATCCGCGCCGAAGCCCATGATCAAATCGTTTATCGTGCCTTTGAATCCGGTGATCAGGGACGCGACGATGATAATCACACCAACGCCGATGACCACTCCGAGCACCGCAAGGAAGCTGCGCATTTTGTGAGAACGCAACGTGTCAAACGCCAGAGCCAGATTTTCGCGGAGATCCTGTTTCATCGCATCCCTCTACGTTTCCGCACGCAACGCCTCAATGGGGTCGAGGCGTGAAGCTCGTACCGCTGGATAGATGCCGAAGAAGAGTCCCACAGCGGTCGAAACCGCCAGCGCAACGATGACGGCATAAATAGGAACGGACATGGGCATCGGCGTGGTGGCGCGAATGAGCAAGGTGATCGCCTCGGCGGCAATAATTCCAGCCGCACCGCCTGCCCCGGCAAGGATTGATGACTCCATCAGGAATTGAAGGACAATGTGGCGACGGCGCGCTCCCAGCGATTTTCGCAGCCCGATTTCGCGGGTGCGCTCGGTTACGCTGGCCAGCATGATGTTCATAATTACGATACCGCCAACGACGAGGAATATGCTCGTCAGCCACACCGCTATTCCAAATATATTGGCGGTAAGGCTCTGCCATATCCCGGTAATGGACGATGGCATGACGATCCCAAAATTGTCGGGATCCTGGTAGCGCACGTGCCGGCGCGCGCGCAGCAGCACGCGCACTTCGTCTGCTGCAATGGGCATGGCCTGCGTCGTCACCGCCTCGCAAAAAATGGTAACCGAATCGTTCGGTCCCTGAAAAATGGTCAAGTAGGTCGAAAGCGGCAGCATCACAAAGTCATCCTGCGACTGCCCGAGGAGCGTCCCCAGCGCCTTAGCAACTCCGATAATCTCGCACTGCTGCGCACCCACACGGATTTCGCGCCCCAGCGGGTCAATATCCGGAAACAAAGTCGTAACCACGTCGTGGCCGATGAAGCACGTCGGCGTGCGATGCGTCTCGTCCACGTCAGTAAAGAAACGCCCAGCGGCAATATCGAAGTTGCGAACCACGCCGAACTCCGGCGTCACGCCCAGTACGGTGACATCTTCCATCAATTTCGGCCCGTAATGGACATTCTGAACGGTATTTTCTTCCGCAGCAATTTCCGTGCTGTAGCGCAGGTGACCTTTGAGCGCGTAGTAATCTTCCATGCGGAGCGGCGGGCGCCGCAGCTTCGTCATGAAATCCACAAAACTGGTGGCAATGCCGACGCGGTCAACGACAAATGCATTCGCGCCGAGATTGGCGATTTTCGTGGCCACGTACAGATTGAGACCATTGAGAACACTGATGACCGCCACCAGCGTAGTGACCGCAAGAATAACGCCCAGCAGCGTCAGGAAGCTGCGCAACTTGTGGACGCGCAGCGTGTCGAACGCGAGCGCGGTCGCCTCGCGCAGGGCGATGACCGTGCCGCGAACCCCCAGCTTCAGTTTTGGATCGTTCGACATCTATTTAGTATAGACGTTAACGCACAGATAAAAGTTCGACGCGACGCGGCTACAGGATGACACTCTGGCTACCGTATACGCAACGCCTCAACTTCGTCCGGCCAAATGCGGCTACAATTAAGAGCAGCAAAAGTTAGCAACCAAGAGCGGTGCGCCGAGAATCCCAATTAAATTGAACCGCGCCGATATGAAAACCTTGCTTCAAATCGCCGCAGCTACCGCCGCGCTCCTTATCGTGGCGTCGCCATTGGCGCCCTGGTGTGTGGCCGCAGGAAATCTCGCCCAGCAAAGCCAGCCGCCCGCGCTGGATCAGACTCCTCTTACCGCCGAGCAAGTACGCGACCTGGTTTCGCTCACCATCGAAAATCAGCATCGCAACGACGCCGCGCTGGACTCCTTCGAGCGCATCGAACGCCAAGTGTCGCATGCGGGCAGCGCCAGCGGCCCGGTCATCGAAGAGAAGACCTACCGCGTGGTCCCCACCGGAAGCGGCACGCTTAAACTCCTGCTGCGCGCGAACGGCCAGCCTGTGTCAGAGGCTTTGTACCGACGGCAACTTCGCGACTGGGAGAACATTCTGAAAGTGGCCGTCAACGCCGATGATCCCCGGCAGATCGCGGTGCTCGCGAAACAGCAAAAGAAAATGAAAGCGCGAGCACATTTCATCGATGCGGCCCGTAGCGCATTCCAAATAACCTGGGCCGGGCGCGAAATCCGTGATGGCCGCGCCGTCGAGAAGCTTCAGTTCACGCCTAACCCGAGTTATCCCACGCATGGCGACGCAACCGACTGGTTGAGCCATGCTCGCGCAACTGTGTGGATCGACCCGCAAGCCGACCAGGTGGTTTCCATCGACGCCACAATCATTCGCGACATCAGCATCGGCGCCGGATTTCTGGGCAAAATTTATCGCGGCGGCCACTTCACTATGCAGCAGGCTCCCGTTGCGCCCGGAATCTGGGAACCCACACTCTATGAATACGATATTTCCGGAAGAAAGTTTCTGTTTTCTTTTAGCATGCATGAGGCCATTTCAGATGAGCACTACCAGCTCTTGGGCCTCCCTGAGCAACTCCTCGACGAAGCGCGCGATAATCTGGCGCATTGCTGCGACATGGCTGCTGCTTTGAATCCTTAAGAATCGAGTTTATTTTGCTGTCAGCCGGCGTATTTCACCGAATACCGTCCCGAAGAATCCGGGCGTTTCTTCCGTAAGCACTGCAGCCGGATCGTAAGGCTCGAGCCCTTTGATAATTTCATTGGCGGGAAGGCGGCGCAGAAGGTAGATGTAAGGGCGCGCACTGAATGAAGGCCCGCGCTCTTCGCTAATCACCTGAAAGAACTCCTCCTGATGGCGGATTGTGAGCGGGTATTTCCAGTGCTCTTTAGCGCGGCAGGAAGCAATCCTCAGACCGTGGGGCTCGTTCGTTCGGTTGACTTCGTCGCGAACGAGTTTCGGACTGTCGCTCCACGTTCCTGATTTTGCGTAGCGAATGGTGCGATCGATGAGCCTCAGCAGCAATGTGCCACGCGCAAGCGCGCGGGCGCGAGCATTCAGTATCCGCACAATAGCTTCATACGCGAAATATAGAAGAATCCACGTCAACGGATGAAGGAATATCAGAGTAAAAACTAATGAGCCAATCGTCCCTGAGCCAACGGACATTTCCGGATGCGCTTTCGCCGCCGCCGTTACCGCGGCCTGGGCCCAGCTGCCAGCCGAGTGGATGAACCACACGATGTACAGATACAACGAAATGATTATCTGCACCGCACCTGACGCAACGGCCGCCTCATGCCAGTTTATCGTGTCAGCGTGCGGCACATCTGCGCGCCAGGGCTCAGGAAGAAGAACAAAGATTATTCCGAGTAGAAACTTTTTCAAGGAGACATTGACCCTGAAACCACCCTAAGCAGATTACGAGATTGCGGCAAGAACCTTCGTGCTTTGCAGAGTCTAAATGACAATGACAGGTATACAGGCACGCGGCGCGCTTGCGCGTTGGAGGAGCCCTTGCGACGTTTTCTTGACGCTGCGGCGCGCGGCCAGTAAGCTAGATGACTTCCGAGGCGCGCTTGCGAATTTCGTGTCATTCGACGCGATGCGGTTCGGAGACCAGCGCATTACCGTGCGACAGAGCGGTCCAGAGACGAACATGAGCGCCAGCACCATAGAAATTACGCTGCCGGACGGGGCGAAACGCGAAGTTCCCAGCGGAACTACGCCAGCGGAAATTGCGCGGCAAATCTCGCCACGCCTTGAAAAGGAAGCGCTCGTCGCGCGCGTGGACAGCCAGCTATGGGACCTTTCTCGTCCGCTCGAAGAGAGCACTTCGCTGGCCATTCTTACGCCCAAGGATCCGGAAGCCATCCAAGTGCTGCGGCATTCGGCCGCGCATCTGCTGGCCGCTGCGGTCATCGACCTTTTCCCCAATGTGAAGCTGGGCATAGGTCCGCCCATTGATAACGGCTTTTTCTACGAATTTCTGCGCGACGAACCGTTCACTCCGGAAGACCTCGAGCGCATCGAGAAGAAAATGCGCGAGCTGGCTTCGCAGGACATTCCCAACGAGCGCAGGCTACTGCCCAAGCCCGAGGCGCTCAAGCTCTATCGCGAATCAAAACAGGAATTCAAATGCGAACTGGTCGAGGAAAAAGCCATCGAGCCGATGGTTTCGTTTTACACCACCGGAAAATTTATTGATTTCTGCCGCGGCCCGCACATTCCCTCCACCGGACGCATTCGCGCGTTCAAGCTGACCAGCGTTGCCGGAGCGTATTGGAAGGGCCAGGAAAGCAATCCGCAGATGCAGCGCATTTATGCCGTCTGCTTCTACACGCAGGCGGAACTTGACGATTATTTGCACAAACTCGAAGAAGCCAAGCGCCGCGACCATCGCAAGCTCGGGGCCGAACTCGACCTGTTCAGCATTCAGGAAGAAGCTGGGCCCGGCCTGATTTTCTGGCATGCCAAGGGCGGGCTAATTCGCACTATCGTCGAAGACTGGCTGCGCGCGGAACTATTGCGCCGCGGCTACGATTTGGTTTTCACGCCGCACGTGATGCGTCTGGACCTCTGGAAAACCAGCGGCCACACTGGCTTTTATCAGCAAAGCATGTTCAGCCCCATAGAAATCGAGAAGGCTGATTACCAGATTAAGCCCATGAATTGTCCCGGCCATATTTTGATTTACAAGTCGCACCTGCGCAGCTATCGCGATTTGCCGCTGCGTTACGCCGAATTGGGCACGGTTTACCGCTATGAACGCTCTGGCGTGCTGCACGGTTTGCTGCGCGTGCGCGGATTCACGCAGGACGACTCGCACATTTTCTGCCGCCCGGATCAAATCGAATCGGAAGTTCAGGGCTGCCTGGATTTCGCGTTTGCGGTGATGAAAACTTTTGGATTCGATCGCTACGAGGTGGAGCTCTCCGAGTGGGACGCGCTTCATCCAGAAAATTACGCGGGCAAAGCGGAAGACTGGAATCGCGCGACGGCGGCGCTGTCTGACACACTCAAGCGCACGAACGTGCCGTTCAAACGTATTCAGGGCGAAGCGGCATTCTATGGTCCGAAAATCGACGTCAAGCTGATTGACGCAATCGGACGGCCGTGGCAGCTCACCACCGTGCAATTCGATTTCAATCTGCCCGCGCGATTCAATCTCGAATACGTCGGCGAAGATGGCGCGCGGCATCAGCCTTTGATGGTGCATCGCGCATTGCTTGGCTCGGTGGAACGCTTTTTTGGAATATTAATCGAGCACTATGCCGGCGC
>DASYYQ010000064.1:0-13400 GCA_035933545.1 Candidatus Acidiferrales bacterium
GCGTCCGCCACGCGCCCTACCGCCAGCATGTAAGCGGCGGTGCGCATATGTACATGATTCTTCCGCGACGTTTCATACACTTGCTGGAACGCGCGCCTCATCACCGCCTCCAGCTTCGTGTTCACTTCCGCCTCGCTCCAGAAGAAGCTCTGCAAATCCTGCACCCACTCGAAATAGCTCGTAGCCACGCCGCCTGCATTCGCCAGCACATCCGGCAGCACCATAATTCCGCGTTTCGCCAGCAGTTCATCTGCGTGCGGAGTGGTCGGTCCGTTCGCCGCTTCCGCGATAATTTTAGCCTTGATTTGCTCCGCGTTGTTCAGCGTGATCACCGTTTCCAGCGCCGCCGGAATCAGAATGTCGCACTTCATCGTCAGCAAATCGTCATTCGAGATCCGCGACGTTCCCGGCATCCCTACCACCGTCCCGGAACGCTCCTTGTACCGCGCCGCCTTGTACGGATCGATTCCGCGCGAATTGTGCACCCCGCCGCGCGAATCGCTAATGGCCACCACTTTCGCTTTTTTCTCGGTGAACAGCCGCGCCGCAATCGAGCCCGCATTTCCGAATCCCTGAATCGCCACGGTCGCTCCGCGCAAGTTCATGCGCTTCGCTTTGCACGCTTCTTCCGCCACGAACAAACATCCGCGCGCCGTCGCTTCGTTTCGCCCCTCGGATCCGCCGAGCGGCACCGGCTTGCCGGTCACTGACGCCAGCGCGGTGTGCCCCACAGTCATCGAATACGTGTCCATGAACCACGCCATCGTCTGCGAGTCGGTGTACACATCGGGCGCCGGAATATCCCGCTCCGGCCCGATAATTGGTAGAATTTCCGAGCAATAGCGCCGTGTCATGCGCTCCAGTTCCGGCTTGCTCATGCGCTTCACGTCGCAAATCACGCCGCCCTTCGCGCCGCCAAACGGAATATTCACCGCCGAGCACTTCCACGTCATCCACATCGCCAGCGCTTTCACTTCGTCCAGCGACACGTTGGGGTGATAGCGGATGCCGCCCTTCGCCGGACCCCGCGCGATGTTGTGCTGCACACGAAAACCCTGAAAAACCTTCACCTGTCCATTATCCATCTTCGTGGGGATGGACACTTCCATGATGCGCTTCGGCGTGCGCAACAGTTGCCGCAGGCCCGCATCCAGCTTCAAGTGCTCCGCGGCAATATCGAATTGAATTTGCGAAATGCGGAAAACATTCAGATCTTCGCGCGGCGCAATCCGCGGAATCGCCTGGGGAACCGCTTTGGCGCTTATGGCCATTCGGATTTTTCCTCCTCGCTTATGCTCCCGCTGCTACTCGGCTGTGCTCCCGACTCTTGTCAGCTTGTGCAGCGCCGTCACAAAGGTCGCGTTGATAACGTTCCATGCAATCGCGCGAGCAGAAGTGCAAATTCCCGCCCTCCTGCGGCAGCGAATAGGAAACATCTTCCGCTACGTACGTCCCGCACACCGGATCGCGAAACAGAGGTTTCGCTTTCGGCAACTCCACATCTCCGCGATTCGGCGCGTGCGAATTTCCCACCGGCCTTTGCGTCGCGCTCTCAAAAATCTTCCTGGCAATCCACGCGATGCACGCCGTCACTGCAACCCAAAAAATGTACCGAAGAAACCGCTCCACATATTTCATGTCTACACCGACCCGTGGCCCGATTTGCCGATTCTAACTGTTTACGTTCCTGTAAGTCTTGTCTGGCCCGCAGTTTATTCAACCCCATGCTGCCAGTCAATTAAAAGCACCCTAAAATCATACAATTCTGTGCCCTGCCCAAAACCGTCGATTGCAAATCTTATTCATGCCACTGCCGTAAGTTGCTTCGTATGCGCAGGTTACGGGCGGAAGGCCATGCTCGAACTGGCCTGCTCTAACGGTTGAACCACCGCAACAAATATTCGAGCAAAACCCTCTTGCTGCCACGCCTCCCTGCAATTTGCGCAGGTGAATTAGTTTGGATTTTCTAGGTCGTTGCAATAGCAGTCAAAACTCAAGCTGACGCACAACCGCTGTTTGCCATCTCTTGCGACGCAGTGATACTATTAGCCGCACCCAACCCGGCGCCATAAGTTAAGCATTCATCGTTTCATATCTTGCTTGCAATTCAGGAGTCCTATGCTTTTTGGGCCATGTATAATCGCTTTATCTTCCTTCTTTCTTCCGCGCCGTCTTACGTTCATTCGTCCCGTTTCACTTTGTTTGTTCTGTGCCGGATTTATTGTCTTCGCGTGCTCTAGCGCCTTCGCGCAAACCGTCGCATCTTCTCCGCAGTCGCCTGAGCCTGTGCTCAAGCACCGGAACTGGCCTCCGCCCGCGCCGAAAGCCACAAATCCGCCAGACGCTCTGATTAGCTCCGTCGGGCCGCGTTCCGTCGCTCCTCCTACAATCGAACTCACTCTGGCCCGGGGCACACCAATCCGCGTCATCATCAACAAGTCGCTGCCCGTCAAGAAAGTTGGCCAGCCAGTCCACGCTTACGTCACAGACTCGGTCTACGCGTTTGATCGCGTGGTGGTGCCCAAGGGGAGCGAAGTCGACGGCCACATCGTGCAACTGGTCCATCGCTCCACACTCCGAAAAATTGCCTCCTATCTGAACGCCGATTTTTCTCCGCATCGCGCCGTCCACGTGCAATTCGACACTCTCATTCTGCCGAACGGCGAACGCGTGCCTCTGCAGACAAAAGTGCTGCCGCATGTCGGGCCGGTGCTCAAGCTCGAAACAAATCCGCAAAAGAACACGGTCATGCGCCGCGCTCGCGGCCTCGTCAGCGCCCAGTTCCACGACGCTATTGCGCAGGTGAAGCGCTCGGCCCTCTGGAGCCGCGCAAAATCGTTCGCTTCGTCGGAGTGGCCCTATCACAAGCAAAAAATTGCGGCCGGCTCGGTCTTTGTCGCCGAGCTTGAGCATCCTCTCGACTTCGGACTGGCAACAATTCCCGCTTCTGAAATGGGTTCTATGGGCAAAATGCCCACTGAAAACGCCGAAGCCTATGCGCGCCTGGTCACTCCTTTAAGTTCTGCTACCGCGCATGTAGGCTCGGCTGTTGATGCCGTTTTAACGCGTCCGGTTTTTTCCGCTGACAACAAGTTGCTCCTTCCGGTCGACACACAGCTGCATGGAATCGTCGTCCGCGCGAAGCCGGCGCGCCGTTTGCACCGTAATGGCCAGCTGCATTTCAAATTGAGCCGCGTGCAGTTGCCTTCCAGCGCTTCGCAGCCTGTCGAAATGGCGCTCGAAGGCATTGAAGTCCCCAAAGCGTCGCACATCCAGGTCGATTCCGAAGGCGCAACTCATGTTGCTGGTAACGCGAGATCCCGCGTGCTCAGCACCGCTCTTTCCATCGCCATTGCGAACTCGACGCTGGATTCCGACAGTGGCCATGCGGGCGCCACCGCGCAGAGCGAAAACAAGCCGCTCGGAGGCGCTTCCGGTTACAAGCTGATCGGGTTTGCAGTAAGCTTCGCGGCGGCCTCGCCCATGCTTTCACGCGTAATGGGATTCTGGGGCGCTGGAGAATCTGTCTACGTCCACTTCATCACCCGAGGACAAAATCTGGTTTTGCCCGAAGATACTCCAATGGAAATCAGCTTTGGAGAACCGCGCGTCCGTCCCATCGCGAACGGCCTTCCGCGCGTCGCTTCAACCACCGCGGCAAAAACAGCTACCTTAAAATAAGAAAATAACAAAATAAAATCCGCGAATTTCCCGCCTGGGCCCATAATTTCGCGCTGGCTGCATTGTTCAGCGGCTTTTTGTCATCGTATACCGAGCGGCCGGCGCAACGGCGAGCGGCAGCTTCGCATTTTGAGCGCACCGGAAACCGTTGCTTTTTGTCCTCGCTTTGAATCACAATTTGCCCGAGGTGCGCTCTCCTATGTCGCGATTTTTTGTGGTCGTCGCAATCGTATGTTTAGCTGTTACCGGATGCGGGAATTCCCGCCCTTCCGATAATTCCGGCCAATCCGCTTCCATCCCCGCGGAGGCCGCTCCTTCCGGAACCGTGAACATTCTCACTTACCACGACAACAACGCGCGCACCGGAGAGAATCCCAACGAAAAAATTCTAAAGCCCAGCAACGTCAATTCTCGCCAGTTCGGCAAAATTGGATTTCTTCCCGTGGAAGGGCTGGTGGATGCCGAACCTCTTTACGTTTCCCAACTCAAAATTCGTGGCGCCAAACGCAACGTCGTTTTCGTGGTCACCGAACGCGATTTGGCTTACGCGTTCGACGCCGACACTTTCCAGAGACTCTGGCTGGTTTCGCTGCTCGGCCCGGACGAAACTCCCAGCGACGACCGCGGATGCGGGCAGGTTCGCCCGGAAATCGGCGTCACCGCGACGCCGGCGATCGACCTTCGCTCTCGCATCATGTATGTGGTCGCCATGTCCAAAGACAGCTCCGGCAAATATTTCCAGCGTCTTCACGCGCTCAATCTCACCACCGGCGCCGAGGAGAATGGCGGCCCGGAAACAATTACCGCGACTTTTCCCGGCACAGCGGTGCCCAATTCCGACGGCCAAGTTGTCTTCGATCCGAAGCAATACAAAGAGCGCACCGGTCTGCTGCTCTCGAATGGCGTCGTGTACACCGCGTGGGCCTCGCATTGCGATTACGATCCTTACACCGGATGGGTGATTGGATTCGATGCGCGCACGCTCAAACGCAGCGCAGTGTTGAACATCGAGCCGCACGGTAGCGAGGGCGCATTCTGGATGGCCGGCGATGGTCCCGGCACTGACGATTCCGGCAACATTTATTTGCTTGCAGGAAACGGCACCTTCGACACCACCCTCAATTCCCAAGGTTTTCCTCAAAAGGGCGATTTTGGAAACGCCTTCTTGGAATTGAAAACCGGCGGCGGGAAACTTTTCGTGGACGATTATTTCGACATGCACAACACCATCGCCGAATCGCGCAAGGACCTCGACCTCGGCTCGGGCGGCGAAGTCGTTCTGCCGGACATGAAAGACAGTTCTGGCAAGACTCGCCATTTGGCCGTGGGCGGCGGAAAGGACGACACGATTTATTTGGTCGACCGCAGCTCTATGGGAAAATTCCATCCCGACCGCGACGACATCTATCAGGAAATTCCCAGCACCGGCAGCGAAAATTCAAATGGACTTGGCGGCAGCACCGGCGTGTACTCCACGCCCGCCTACTTCAATGGCACCCTCTATTTCGGGGCGGTCAACGATTTTTTGCGCGCTTTCAAGTTTGACCACGCGCGCCTGATGACTCCCGCCGCGTCAAAAACAGCCATCACTTTTGGCTATCCTGGAGCCACTCCCAGCATTTCGTCCGATGGCCTGCGCGACGCCATCGTCTGGGCCATTGAAGACAACACGCCCGCGGTGTTGCGCGCCTACGATCCGAATGACCTCGCGCATGAACTCTACAACAGCAATCAGCAGCGCAAGCGCGACGAAATCACCGGCAACAAATTCATCACTCCCATGATTGCGGGCGGCAAAGTCTTCGTCGGTACCCCTACCGGAGTCGCCGTTTTCGGTTTGCTGCCCGCCCAGCCTCCGCCGCCGCGGTAAAGCCCTCTGTTCTACCCACGGCGGATAAACCTGGCATGGGCGCAAGGCATCTCCGCAAAGTGGCAAGAATTATCGATTAGAAATTTGGAAGTAGCTGAGCCCAGGCAAGTTATGCGAATTTCTAATAATTTGTCAGGGCAGTTGGAGCGATTACTCGGAGTGCCCCTGCGCTGAGGTTTCGTTAGTCGAAAACTCGGTGCAAAATGCCACGAAAACACGCGATTAGGAATGGCCTCTGGTTTCTGTTTTGTGCGAGTTACGATGATTTCTAATTCTTCATGGGGCTTGCGATTAGGAATTCTGTTCCATTTTGGGAATGCGTTTGAGCAGGTCGACGGTGAGTCCAAACGAGGGGGGCACAGCGAGATGTCTCTCGGCGCGGCTTGAAAATTACGGGCTGACATCGAACATGGGTAGCATGCGTCGGGCGATCGAGGCAACGAGACAGCAGCGAACGGGGGATGCAGCCGTTGGATGGGGATTCGAGTAATTCGAAGACGTAGAAGCAGACTGTGGTCAAGCGGTCTGCTACATCAACATTCCCGGTTGTTATTTGACTCCTAGAGAACTCGTCCCCTCCCACCTCGGAGGGCAACACGCCGGCACCTTGTACCGTATGATCCGAAATAATTTCCCGAATAATTTCCCGAAAGGAATCGCAGGCACGACTTTGAATCCAGGAGATGCCTGCCAAAGGAGCGACAGCGTGAAACGTTACACGCGCTGGATGTAGCGGCCTTCGGAGGTGTCCACTTTGACGCGGTCGCCGTTGTTGACGAAAGGCGGCACGTTGATCACCAGCCCGGTTTCGAGCGTGGCGGGCTTCATCACCGCGCTGGCAGTGGCTTTTTGCAGCGTCGGCTCGGTGGCGGTCACCGTGAGGTCAACGGTGTCCGGCAGAACGACGCCCATCGGCTTGCCTTCGTAGAATTCGATGCTCACCGGCATATTGGGGATCAGGTAGTCAGTGGTATCGCCAAGAGTGTCTTTGCCGAGGGCGATCTGCTCGTAGGACTGCGAGTTCATGAAGTGGTAGCCGGCTGTGTCGGCGTAGAGGAATTCAAATTCGACTTCATCCATGATGGCGCGCTCGACGAAATCTTCAGCGCGGAAGCGATAGTCCACGATCGAGCCGGTACGCAGGTTGCGCATTTTGGTCTGCATGGAGCCGCGCTTGTTGCCCGGCGTGCGGTGTTCGACGCTGAAAACGGTGTAGAGCTGCCCTTCGTGCTGGATGATCATGCCGGGGCGCAGTTGTGTTGCTTTAACCATGGCGTTGCTCCTGAGTGCTGGTTGGGAATTGCAGGCGAAGCTCGGAGGCTTGTCCCGCTACAGCGAAGCTCAATTATACCGGGCCGCCACGCGAATCGTCAACGCGCCCTCGGCCTTTCAGGAAGCTTCACGGGAATGTCTGCCGTCGTGTTTTTGTCGGACAGCTTTGCTTCGGGTGCGCGGCGCCCAGAGAGCAACGTGGAGTCACGGGGAAGTACGAAGGTCAAACCATCGGGCAGAACAGTGTACCTGCCGGGGCAGACATGGGTGAAACGATACTCTCCCGATTGGTTTGCTTCTGTTTTAGGAAGTAGGACACTCAGGTCTACGCCAACGGGCGACAGGGTCACGCTGATTCCCGGAACGGGACGACCTTGTTGGTCGGATACGATTCCGTGAATAACACCTTTGCACCGCGGGCTTTGAATCGCACGCTGGGCGTGCGCGCTGCCGGATGCTAGGACGACGACAGCCAAAATGACGATCGACTTTGCAATCGAGCGCACGCGTTTGGGTTCCATGAGTCCTATTCTACTCTCCGACCTTGGTCTGGCTGCGGACAAATTCTCCGTCGAGCACCGGGCTGAAAATGAAATCGTGAAATTCGCCGGTGAGGCCGTTGAGACGAAAAAGCGTGGCGATTTGCGCCCAATGGCGCGTTTCGTGAAGCAGAACGTGCGAGATGATTTTCCTGGGCGTGGCGCGAAGGACGCCGCCGAGGAAGTCGAATTCCGTGAACGCGTCCCACTGCTGAGCGGGAAGCGACTCGATGAAATGTTTTAGATCGTTGCGGCTCTGGCGGCCAAATTCGAAGAGCACTTCGATGCTATTGGCGGGAACGCCGGCAGGATCAGTGAGAGGCCGGTTACTTAGCCGGTCAATGTAACGTTTCTCGGCGGAGAAGATGTGCTTGATCACATGGCCGACGGTGGAGAAGCGGCCGTCGCCGTTCGGACCGGCGCTGATTTTGAGAACTTCGTCGCCGCGCTGGCGGAGCCGTTCGTGCCACTTGCGGCGCTCCCAATCGGTGTAGTCCATGAGGTCATTAAAGCTGAGGCCCGCCGGCATTGCGCACCTCCGCGGTTAAGGGATTCGATGCAGCCGACCACGGTTGGATGCCGAGCTAGAAGCCGGGGACGCCGGTGGCTGCGGGGCGAATCTCGGCGGCTTCGGCGCGGCGGCCGACGCGCAGGCGCTCGATGAATCCCTGGCCGAGAGACATCAGGCCAGTGTAGAGATAGCCCCAGACGAAAAGAATCAGGAACGGCACAGTAATGTAATTTTCATTTTGCACGGCATAAACGATGGTGGCGGCGAAATAAATTCCAAGGAGGACCTCCGCATAGGGAATCCAGCCAGCGCGTTTGCGGTATTTCTGCTTGAGCCACGCGCCGCGCTGCTGGCCTTCGATGCGGTATTTGGGAGTGCGCACGAATTCGGATTGCTTGCCGGCGAGCGCCTCGAGCACCGCGACGGCGTTGCGCACGGACACGCCAATGCCCACAGCCATAACGAAAGGCATGTAGGCGATGCTGCGCCACCATGTTTTAGGATAGAGGACGCGCTGCGAGGCGAGATAAAAGCTGGAAATCGATAAAGTGGAAGCAAGAAAAAGCGGCAGGTCGATGAGCATCATCTGAAACCAGCCCTGATAGAAGCGCACAATCATGGCCGGCAGGAGAATCACGGAAAGCACGACCATGAGCGGATAGCTGATGTTCGCGGTGAGATGGAAAAAAGCCTCAGCTTTGACGTAGCCGGGCTCGTCGGACTGCAGAACCTTGGGGAGAATTTTTAAGGCGGTTTGCATCAGGCCTTTGGCCCAGCGCGCCTGCTGGGATTTGAAAGCGTTCATTTCGACAGGCAATTCGGAAGGGCAATCCACTTCGGGAAGATAAATGAATTTCCAGCCGCGAAGCTGTGCGCGATAGGAGAGATCGGTGTCTTCGGTGAGCGTGTCGTGCTGCCAGCCGCCGGCATCTTCGATGGCCGCGCGGCGCCAAACGCCTCCTGTGCCATTGAAATTAAAAAATGAGCCGCGGCGGAAACGCGCGCCATGTTCGATAACGAAGTGGCCGTCGAGGAGGATGGCTTCGGCCTCGGTTAGCGCGGAGTAATTGCGATTGATGTAGCTCCAGCGCGTTTGCGCCATGGCCAGCCTGGGATCGGCAAAGTAGGGAACAGTGCGGCGGAGAAAATCGGCCGGCGGAAGAAAATCGGCGTCAAAAATGGCGATGAGCTCGCCGGTGGCGGTCTTCAAACCTTCCTGCAAAGCGCCGGCTTTGAAACCTTCGCGATTGTCGCGATGAATGTAATGGATGGGGACGCCGAGGCGCTGCTGCTGTTCGACACAAGCGCGCGCGACGGCTTGCGTTTCGTCGGTGGAATCGTCAAGGAGCTGGATTTCGAATTTGTCGGCCGGATAATCGAATTGCGCGACGCATTCGACGAGGCGCTCGACGACATAGCGTTCGTTAAAGATGGGAAGCTGTATGGTAACCTTTGGCCACTCGGTGACCTGAGGCGGCGGGCCGGCAACATTGTCACGATAGCGATAAAAATTGTAGACGAGGACATAGCGATAGATTCCATAAGCCGCCAGGATGGAAAGGACCACGAAATAGGGAATCATCATGGCCAAGTCGAAGGAATTGGCCTGGTAGATGCCGCTGAAAGTGTGATTTCGCAGCCTGTTCAGATAGGACGTGAGGGGGCTCATCTGAAGCGCGAAGAGCATTGCCGCGATGGACTGAAAATTCACTTTGCGCCTGTCCTTGAACTCTTATGAAGATGCAACCGCGCGCAGCCGGGTCGGGGTCGAGCGTGCGCTCAAAAAAAATTCAAATAACTATTGCGTGCGCTGGGCTGGTAATCCTCGAAGTGCTTTTCGCCATTCTGTGCCACTTCCAAAATCTGGAACTGCACGTCATCGGAACGATTATCGTGGGCCTGGCTGCGGGCATCGCATATTTCGCGACACTGTACGGTCTGGAACATTGGCCGCGAAATTCGCGAGCAAGCCGAGCGACGCTCTGGATCATTCTCGGCGGCGCACTGCTTTTCCGGCTGACGCTGCTGCCGCTTGCTCCTACGCTCTCGAACGATCCGTACCGCTATCACTGGGACGGCCAAGTCCAGCTTGCCGGTTACAACCCGTACATCGTCAGCCCGGACACGCTGGCGCTCGGCACGCGGGTCACGCCGACGGGACATCGGCTGCCGGCGCATGACATGCCAAACATTTATCCGCCGCTGATGGAACTGCTCTTTCGCTTTGCGGCGCGATTCCTGCCGGGCATTATCGCTTTCAAGCTGCCGTTTTTCCTTGCGGACGTGCTGACCGTCCTGCTATTGGCCGCTTGCCTGCGGAACTCCGAGCATCGAGATTTCCGGCTGGCCATTTACGCCTGGAATCCGCTGGTGGTGGTGGAATTTGCCGGAACCGGCCACAGCGATTCGCTGGCGTTAGCCGCGGTGCTGGCGGCAGTACTGATTATACGGACAAGAATTGGGGTGTCAACGTTGTTGCTGGCTGTGGCGGCGCTGCTGAAAGTTTTCCCGGTGCTGCTGTTTCCTTTGTGGTTACGGCGCGCAGGATGGCCGCGGACGTGGCTATCTTGGAGCGCTGGATTTGCGTCGGCAGGACTGGCGGTGGCGTGTTTTTGGCCGTACCGCGCGGCGCCGGCGCATATTGCCGCGACGCTGGCATATTTCACGGCGCACTGGCAGAACAACAATGCCAGTTTGTGGACGGCGCTTTCCGCGTTCAGCGGAGTGCCTTTTTGGGCTAGCGGCATTGGCGAAGGGATTGTGGCGGGAATTGCTTTGTGGGCGGCTGCGCGGCGGTTGGAGCCAGAACGCGCCGCCTATTTGATTTTCGGCGCGATTCTGCTTTTCACGCCGAATGCTTATCCGTGGTATTTCACGTGGATCATTCCGTTTCTGTGCTTCTTTCCGAATCCGGCATGGCTGCTGCTGACGATTTTGCAGTTTTTGTCGTACCAGGTGCTCATCGGCTACGGGATTCTGCACGAATGGCATTGGAGTCCGCTGATGATTGCGCTGGAATATGTTCCGTTTTACGCGTGGCTCATCTGGGATTTAATTCGAAGAGGAAGAAGCGCGAGCGGCGAACCTGCACGACGTGTTGCTTAAACCGGCGAATCAGCCCTTGGTCAAGAAATTGTATTGGGCTGCGGTGAGCGGGACGACGCTCAGGCGGCCTTGACGGACCAGAGGAGAATCGGCGAAGAGTTTGTTGGCCTTGATTTCGGCCAGCGTGGTTTGTTTTTTGAGGGGCGCGCCGGCTTTGATCTTCACCTGCGGATTTTTCGGATTGCTGGAGTCAACGGAGATGACGGTGGCAGTTCCGGCGCAGCTCTTGTGGTCGCCGGTTTCGTAGATGATGAGATTGTCGCCGGGCTTCATTTCGCGCATATTGCGCAGCGCGACGGGATTGTGCACGCCGTCCCAAACCGTGCTTTTGTCGCCTTGCAGATCAGCGAAAGAATATTCGGAAGGCTCGGTCTTGAGCAGATAGTCCATGAATGCAGCCTTTCTGAGTCGCGAATCTCACACGTGGAACGAGTCCACCGAAAAAATTGCGCATCAGCCGATATTTCTACCCGGCTCAGGGCTAAATTCAGCGCCGGCGACCCATGGGCCAGGCCGGAACGCCCTTTTCGTCACGAAGAGTCAGTGTCTTGTCGCCCTTCTTGATTTCGCGAGCGATGATGGCGTCACTGCCATTGAATTTGACCTTCGAGCCGGTGACTGTGACCTCATCGCCTTTGGCGAATGTGAAATCCTTGTCCTTTACAAACTGGGCCGGACCGACGAGCACATTGAATGAGCCGGTATCGGTTTTCAGGGTGAGGTGCATGCCGCCCCTTGGCCTACGCTGGCCAGTTTGCGCGGACTGATTCATCTGGCCCATTTGGCCGGAGCGCATCATGCCTTCCTGAACTTCTTGCACAGTGCCTTTGACGGTGACTACGGTGGCGGGATCGTATTTGGGCATCATACGCATGCCCTGGCCCATTCCTCCGCCCATTTGCGCGAAAGCGAGCACGGGGAAAAGGAAAACGACCGAGACAAGCGCGAGAACGGTTCGATTGAGAGGCTTCATGTTGATTCTCCTTGCCAACGAAATTAAGTGCGGCATTGTCCGGGGTAAGGGATGCGGCAAGGCCGCGCCTCCATTGTAGCCTAAATATTGAGAGTAATTGTGGATTCAGGGATGAAGGTGGAAGTGCGGTTGGCGGCGGGGGCGGGCGGCATCTTGGAGCGGTCGACGGGATTGTACAGAGTGTCGCGCTCGACGGGGATGCGACCGGCGGCGCGGATGAGGCGCTCGAGATCGGCGCGCGTCATGTGCTGCGGAGTGGTGGCGCCAGCGTCGTGATAAATTTTTTCCTCGATGACCGTGCCGTCGATGTCGTCGGCGCCGAAGCGCAGCGCGATTTGGGCGATGCTAGGTGTCAGCATGATCCAATAGGCCTTGATGTGAGGGAAATTGTCGAGCAGCAGGCGGGAAATGGCCATGGTTTTCAAATCATCGAAGCCGGTGGGCTTGGGGCAAAAATCAAGGCCCGTATGGTCGGGATGAAAGGCAAGCGGGATGAAAGTCTGAAAGCCTTTGGTTTTGTCCTGCAACTCCCGCAACAACAGCAAATGCTCGACGCGCTCTTCGGCGGTTTCGATGTGGCCGTAGAGCATGGTGGCGTTGGAGCGCAGGCCGACTTCGTGGGCGGCGCGCGCAATGTCGAGCCACATGCGGCCGCTGGTTTTGTGGTCGCAAATAATTTTGCGCACGCGCGGATTGAAAATTTCCGCGCCGCCTCCAGGGAGCGAATCCACGCCGGCGTTTTTCATGGCGAGAAGCGTATCGCGAATGGAGAGCTTGGAGATTCGCGAATAGAAGCCGATTTCGACCATGGTGAAGGCTTTGAGATGGACTTGTGGGAAACGCTGCTTTAGGCCGCGAATCATGTCGAGGTAAAAGTCGAATGGCAAATCGGGATGCAAGCCGCCGACAATGTGAAATTCGGTGGCGCCTTCGGAGACTCCTTGCGCGGCGCGCTGCCAGATTTCTTCGAGAGAATAGGTGTACGCGCCGGAGGAATCCTTGTCGCGGCCGAAGGCGCAGAGCTTGCAATGCGCTCCGCAGACGTTGGTGGGATTGATGTGCCGGTTGACATTGAAGTAGCAAATGTGGCCATGGAGCTTTTCGCGGACGTGATTGGCCAGCCAGCCGATCGCGAGCAGATCGCTCGAGGCGTAGAGAGCGAGGCCATCTTCGGCGGAGAGGCGCTCGCCAGCGAGTACTTTCTTAGCGATGGGCTCGAGGCGGCTGTCGGTGATGTGCGGTTGTGCGTTCATTCTGCCTACGCTCATGAAGGGACGCGTTTTTTCAGAATCTCGTCACGAAAACTGCCGCGCCCCAGAAAATCAGGAACAACAGACTAATATAGCCGTTGATGGTGAAAAACGCAGCATTGATTTTGCTGAGGTCGTTAGGCTTAACCAGCGAATGCTCGTAGGCGAGTAGCAGCGCGACCACGACCGTTCCCGCCCA
>DASYYQ010000075.1:0-2869 GCA_035933545.1 Candidatus Acidiferrales bacterium
GGCGTAGCGACATGAAAAAATTAATACGTCAATCGAGAGAGGTGAGCTAAATGACGGACGAACGAGGCAAGATGCTGGACGCGGCGGTCGCGCAGATCGAAAAGCAGTACGGCAAAGGCTCGATCATGCGCCTCGGCAATAAGGATGTGCTGGTGCCGGTCAGCGTGATTCCCACCGGCTCGATTTCCATTGACGCCGCTCTCGGCGTTGGCGGATTGCCGCGCGGGCGCGTCATCGAAATTTACGGCCCGGAATCCGGCGGAAAAACGACGCTCACTCTGCACGTGATTGCCGAAGCGCAAAAAATGGGCGGGATCGCCGCGTTCATTGACGCGGAGCACGCGCTCGACCCCTCCTACGCGCGCAAACTCGGCGTGGACGTGGACAATTTGCTGGTTTCGCAGCCGGACAATGGCGAGCAGGCGCTCGAAATTACGGAAGCGCTGATCCGTTCCGGCGGCGTGGACATCGTGGTGATTGATTCTGTCGCAGCGCTGGTTCCCAAGGCGGAACTGGAAGGCGATATGGGCGACCCGCAAATGGGTATGCAGGCGCGGCTGATGTCACAGGCGTTGCGCAAGCTCACCGCCATCGTTTCCAAGTCGCGCACCTGCCTGATTTTCATCAATCAGATACGCGAAAAAATCGGCGTGATGTTCGGCAATCCGGAAACGACTACCGGCGGGCGCGCGCTGAAATTCTATTCCTCGATTCGCCTGGATATTCGCCGCATTCAGTCCATTAAAGAGGGCGATCGCGTGATCGGCTCGCGCACGCGCGCCAAAGTGGTGAAAAACAAAGTGGCGGCGCCGTTCCGCGAGGCGGAATTCGACATTTTGTACGGCGAAGGCGTTTCACGCGAAGGCGATTTGCTGGACTTGGGCGTAGCGCGCAATGTGCTCGAAAAGTCGGGCACGTGGATTTCGTTCCGTGGCGAACGGCTCGGCCAGGGACGCGAAAATGCGCGCGTTTTCCTGCGCGAAAATGCGGACATTCGCGCGAAAATCGAAGCGGCGCTGCGCAAGGAATTGGGCCTCGCGCCGGCTGCCGCTCCGGAAGAGTCGGCGAAAGCGGCCGCCGCCGGAGCCGGCGCCGACGGCGCAAAGTCCGGCCCGCACGTTGTCTCGGCGGCCAAACCCAAATCCGCCCGCTAGCAGAGCATGGATGCCTCCCCGCACGCCGCCAACGCCCCGCGGCAGGAATTTGTCTCGGTCGTCCGAAATATTTTGATAAGCTTCGGTGCGTTCTGGCTTTCCTTTTGGATAGTCTTCCCGTTGTCATGGCCTTTGGACAGATTTTTTAATTGGCTTGGAATCGTTTATAGCGAGAGCGTTTTTTCCGCGATTGCCATGGGCGTGGTTATCTCCAGGGATCGGACACTAGCCGCCGTTTTTGCCGGGGTGCTCGTTGCGTTGGTTATCCCAGGCCGCAGATCTCAACACTGGGCTCTGATTGTCGCCGCGCTATACGCGATAGACTTTCACACGCGTGTCCATTGGGCTCTTCCGCCGACTGCTTGGGATCGACTCGAACTACGAGCGGAAAGGTTCTTTCCCGCGGTGGCCTGTGTCGTGGCCGTGTTTGTCACAGCGTACGTGCGAAGGAAAATGCGGGCTAAGCGTGAATCGAGTGCCACGCAAGGTCCTGTCAATACGTCCAATTGAACGGCTGGACGATTGGCCAGTGGCCGGGCGCCTCTGAACGTACTAATCTGCTATGGAGCGTTCGGGCCAGTACTTTTCGGCGTTTGTGTTTTCGGCACGCGAGACGCGATTCGCACGTTTTTAGTTGCAGCGGAGCAACCACTTACCTAGAATGGCCTCGATGTCACAAAATTGAGACCAGATGGCGGTTGCAGAGGGTTCCCGATGATCAAGTACCCGGCCAGGCGCTACCAGATGTTCGGAAATTTGTTCAGTAAATTTGCTCTGCTTGCAGCCCTTGTGGCGATCCTGCCATGGTTCGCGCCGGCGCGCTCGAAGGGAGCGGCGTCGACTTCGAGGAGCAGGCATGCCGTGACGAAACGCGCGGCAACCCGGCACGCGGCCGTAAGACGCTCGACGGTCAGACGGGCGACAGTGCGAACCGTTGCGGCAAAGCGCCGCGTGGTCCATCACTATTATCACCGCTATCGCCGGCCGTGGCTTTCGACGTATATCAACGATCCGGGCAAAGGCGACGATGCGCGGTTCGACGATCCGGTGGTGCGCCAGGCCGCTCTGGAAGCTCTGGGTGAACAAAACGGTACGGTAGTCGCCGTGGATCCTTCGAATGGCCGCATTCTCAGCATCGTCAACCAAAAGCTTGCCTATTCCGCCGGATTTGAGCCGTGCTCGACTCTTAAGCCGGTGATCGCCGTTGCCGCGCTGGAAAATCACATCATCACGCCGGACACGATGGTGCGCATCGGCCGCCGCCGTTACATGGATTTGACCGAGGCGCTGGCGCACTCGAACAATGAATTTTTTCAGCAATTGGGCGGCCGGCTAGGCTTCAGCACGGTGCACCATTACGATAGTCTTTTTGGGCTTGGCGAACGCGCCGGCTACGGCATTGAGGACGAGCAGCCCGGAGTTTTGCCAGCCGCGCCGCCTGCTTACGGCGGAGTGGAGCGCATGTGCAGCTTTGGCGAAGGAATCCGCATGACGCCGCTGCAGCTTGCCGCGATTGTTTCGACCATCGCGAATGGCGGCACGCTGTATTACCTGCAATATCCGCAGAGTGCTGAGGCGGCGCAGAATTTTCAGCCGCGTGTTCGGCGCACTTTGGCGATTGCGCCGCTGCTGCCCGATCTTCGGCAGGGAATGCTGGCCGCGGTGCTGTATGGAACGGCGCGCCTGAGCAATGATCCGGACGGCGAGCAGGCGCT
>DASYYQ010000028.1:0-19843 GCA_035933545.1 Candidatus Acidiferrales bacterium
CTGCTAATTGCTGGTCCGTTGCTTGCCCAGACATCCACCGCGAGCCTGTCCGGCACGATTACTGGCCCATCCGCAAAGGCCGTTTCTGGTGCGACTGTCACGATAAAAAATCTGGCGACCGACCAGACGATGAGCGTGCAAACCAATGCGGCCGGATTTTACACAGCGTCGAACCTAGCGCCGGGCGAATATCAGATCACCGTGGCTGCGGTGGGATTCGACACAAAGACCCAAAACGTCACCGTCACCGCCGGCGCCAGCCAGACGCTGGACGCGACTTTGCAGGGCACGCTGACGCTCGAAGATCTGGGCATTACTCCGCAACAAACGGAGGCAAATCCGCAGGAGCAGGCGAGGCTCAACAAGCGCTCGCACATGCTGCAAGTTCATCAGCGGCTGGGATTGATCACCACGATTCCGCTCGGGGCTACGGTGATCAGCGGCTTCTTTGCAGGAGGCAAGCGCGGCGTCACCAGCTCCAGCAGCCGTGATTTGCACGCCGCATTGGGCTCCGCGACGGTTGGTTTGTACGCAGCGACCGCCTATTACGCGATTTTCGCGCCGAAAATTCCCGGCACAAAAACCGAAGGCCCGATTCGCTTCCACAAAGCGCTGGCGTGGGTTCACGGGCCTGGAATGATTCTTACGCCAATTCTGGGCGCAATGGCTTTTAATCAGCGCAGCCGGGGAGAAAAAGTGCACGGCATCGCCCGCCTGCATGGGCAGGTGGCTATCATAACTGCTGTCGCGTATGGGCTGGCGATTTTGTCCGTGTCGGTTCATTCCGGGGCTGCTTCGCGCAAGGCCCATGCCTTCTTTGGATTGTTTCACAGCGGAAATTCAGATTCCGCGGACGCAGCTATCGATGGCGTGCCCGCGAAAGCCGGTACGGAATAACGGCCGCAGCGGCATTTTAAGCGGCGCAGGGGCGGCTGTTAGCGGTCGGAGCTTGAGCCCGACATAAAAGCGGAGGAATTTGGCTCGGAGAGTTGAAGGTTATTTCGTTTCGTACAAGGCTCCTATGGATATGAAAAACAGGTTCATTATTTTTTTTCTGCTGGCCGCGCCACTATTTCTTCCCTCGCTAGCTCGCGCGCAAAATAATTGGACGCTCGAAAAGTCCACACTCACGTACCACGTAAGTCATCCGCTGCACGAAGTTGCCGGCGTGAGCCATGCCGCCCGAGGCAAGGGCGTATGCCGCTCGGGGAAGTGTGATTTTCTGGTGGCCGCGCCGGTGAAGTCCTTCGATTCTGGCGACAGCAATCGTGATCTGCACATGCTGCAAGTGGTGCGTGGCGCGGATTTTCCCATGATCATTGTGCGGTTCAGCTTGCCGGAAAGCGATCTCGATGCGGCGAGCATCCACTGCAATCTGCAAATTCGATTCGCCGGCCAGACCGTCGAATATAAGCAAGTCGCGTTTCAGCAAACGATTCAGGGAAAGGACCACCATATTGCGGGAACGATCCCTGCCACCGTTTCTGATTTCAAAATCGATCCGCCAAAGCTGCTCATGGTGCCCATCAAGAACGAAATTCCGGTGGACGTGGACATGACCTGGACGCCCGATGCAACCGGCGCCGCTGGAGGAAAATCTTCTCATTAGCGCAGCGGAAGGTGCGCTGCTCGCGTTTCTGATGCTGCCCGAGTTGCGCGCGCGGCTGGCGTAACGTAAATTAGCACTGATGCCCGAATTTGAGCCTCCCTTTTTGCTGCGCAATCCGCATTTGATGACTATTGCTGCCGCGTTTTGGCACCGCAAGTTCGCCCATCTGAATCCGACCACGCCGCGCCTTTTCGAGACCGAGCCGGGAACGCAAGTGCGTGCGGACTGCCATTGGCAAAAATCGCCCGTCGAGCACGCCACATTGATTTTATTGCACGGCCTCGAAGGCTCGAGCGATTCGGGTTATATGCTGGGCACTGCGGACAAAGCGTTCCACGCCGGCTTCAACGTGCTGCGCATGAACCAGCGGAACTGCGGCGGCACCGATGATCTCACTCCGACGCTCTACAATTCCGGGCTGAGCCGTGACGCGCGCGCCGTCGTCTGCGAATTAATCGAACGCGATGCATTGCCGGAGATTTTCGCCGCGGGATTTTCCATGGGCGGCAATCTGGTGCTGAAAATGGCCGCCGAATTTGGTGAATCCGCTCCGCCGGAATTGCGCGCCGTCGCCGGAATTTGCCCTTCGTGCGATTTGGGCGCGTGCGCGGACGCCATCGGCGAACTGCGCAACCGCATTTACGAGCGGCATTTCGTCAGGCGTTTGAAGCGCCGCATGATTCACAAATCGAAATTGTTCCCCGAAAAATATGCGCTGAACGGCCTGGCGAAAATTCGCAGCGTCAGGCAATTCGACAATGCCATCACCGCGAAGTTCTGCGGCTTTCGTGACGCGCACGATTACTACACGCGCTCGAGCGCCCTTGGCCTGCTGGCTGAAATTCGCGTGCCCGCGTTGCTCTTGGTCGCGCAGGACGATCCTATGATTCCGTTCCGTTCCTTTGAACGCGCCAAGCTGAACGCCAATCCGCACATTATTCTGGAGACTCCGCGCCACGGCGGACATTGCGGATTCATCGCGCGCGGCGGCGGCGAGCGTTTCTGGGCCGAGGCGCGCATCGTGGAATTTTGCCGCGAGCACTCCCGCATTGCGGAGAAATTGCCATCGCATTCGCGCCTGTAACTGTGAACTCCCTGCTTTTTCTGACGAGGAGGATTTCATGTTCGAAGTCATTCTGAAAAGATTCGATCAGCCCGATGAAGTTCGCAAATTCGAAAAGGGCAAATTCGAACTGGTTCACGTCGGCGGAATGACTATTGGCCGCGCCTCCTACGAGCCCGGATGGAAGTGGTCGGTTCAGGTTGGAAAGGCGAGCGGACAGAAAAGCTGCGCGGTCGAGCATGTCGGCATCGTCATTTCAGGTTGCGCCACGGCGGCTATGGATGATGGCCGCGTCATCGAAATGAAGGCGGGAGATGTTTTCTACATCGGTCCGGGCCACGACAGTTGGGTCGTTGGCGACGAGCCTTACGTTTCCCTGCATTTCCTCGGCGCAAACGAATATGCGGCGAAAAAACAGCGCTGACGAATCGCCAGCCCGACACTTGCTCGATACGCGCAGGAAGCGGTTAGCTAGTGGAAATGCGACAGCATCACCGCATCGGCAGAGACGTTGCCGCGCGCGAGAAGCAGTTGCTTACCATCAGATGAGAATGCAAGCGACCAAATCTGCATGGAAGGGAAATTCGTGATGCGCTTGGGTGGCAGCGGTTTGCTTCCGGCTGCGCCAATTGGCTGTTCCCATAGATTGCAGGTATTCGAAGCGGGATCCTGTACGATGTAGACGACTCCCCTGCCATCCGGCGTCCACGCCAAGCGCGTCTCACCTTCGTTGAAGGTGAAGGAATTGCCGTAAACCTCATAGCCGGACTCCAGGGCACCGCTCGTCGCATCAAGGACGATGAGCATCAGCTTTGGGAAATCCGCAAAGTCGTACACCGCGACACGTTTTCCATCTACGGACACCGCCGGCAAAATGTAACTCTTGCCGGCCAACTGTTTCGCGCCCTGTCCATCGATTCCGATGCGCCAAAGGCGTGTTTGATGTTCGACCACGCGATCAAAAAAAACAGTCTTTCCATCCGGCGAGCATGCCGGAGAGCTATCTTTCCCGCCCGATGTAAGCTGCCTGACGTTTCCGCCATCATCGTCCGCGGTCATCAAGCCTTGCTTGGTCATGAAAACGAAGCGGCCACTAGCTCCGCAAGCCGACGGGCCGAGGCTCTCGCTCACGCCGGTGTTTAGATCCTGGGACTCGCCAGTTGCGACCGTCATTTTTGCTAACCCGACCTGGCCGGAAGTGTAGTAGCCGTAGAGAACATTGCCTTTCGGCGTCCATGCCGCCCCCAGGAAACCCTGTGAGCTGCCGGATTCCGGTGAAACTTTGCGTGGGGACGCAGTTGCCAATTTTGCGATCTCGCCGGGCATCAGCCATAAGCTGGATCCAAATCCTACTTGAATCGTGACAAGGCTCGAGCCATCGGTAGTCATGCTGGCATCAACATAATTGTTCAGATCATTCGTAATTTTGCGCAATGTGCCGCCTGGATAGCTAATCTCCCAGATCTGCGAATTATGTCCGGACGAGTTATCAATGGGCGTGCCTTCCGTGATGACTCCCGAACCATCCGGCAACCAGGACATCTGCCGCAGTTGGGCCCATTTCGTGTTTCCAAGCGATGCTTGTTTTCCGTCCGAAACACTGACCGTTTCCGCGAGCGCGCCGCTGAGGAAGTTGCTCGGCAAAAACCCGATGGCGATGAGCTTTCCATTCGGAGACCACGAAGGACCGCTCCAATCAAAAGAAGCCGGACTGCGAACAGATGCCAGCGCGCGAACATTTGCGCCGTCAGCGTCCGCAATCATGAGCGAAGAACCCTCCTCCGAATTGCGGACGAAGACGAATTGCTTGCCGTCCGGCGAAAGGCTGATGGGGCTGGCAATATCCGAGAGAATTGCGCGAGGCGAGCCTCCCACGGAGGGGACTTGTTCCAGACTGCGCTTTCCGCCCTTCGGCTGCGCGACGAAATACAAATAATTGCCGTCCCGGGAAAAGGTCAGAGCTCCGTCACTGTAGTTTGTATCGCTTGGCGGAATCACCTGCACGGTGCTGCCGGTAGCCATCTGACGAATCCAGAGCGATTCCTGCTTTTCATTCACCACATATGCCAGCCATTTCCCGTCCGGAGAAATCGCGGCCGGTCCCACGTCTCCCGAGTTGGTCAATTGCGAAATGGTCATCTGCTGGAAGCCGCCTGCGTTTTGCGTCGTCGCCGGATGCGGTCGTGTAAGCACTACAGAGACGATGGCCACGGCAATGCCCAGCGCCGCCCCTGCGGCCCAGTAAAGCCACGCCGTTTTTCGCTTTGGTGGCTCAGCCGGCTGCGTGGGCGGCGCAGCAGGAATCCGCGCTGAGGATTTGCGCGTGAAGCCGCCGCTCGAATGAGCGTCCGCCGAGGCGCTGGAAATCACGCCAGCGGGTTGCGAAGAAGTTGCGGGCATCCCCACGCGCGAAGAATCCGTGTCGCGCTTCAGTCTTTTCAAATCCGCGCGCATCTCCGCAGCGGTTTGGTAGCGCAGGTCCCGATCTTTTTCGAGCGCCTTGCCAATAATTTCTTCCAGCTTCGACGGCAGGTTCGGATTCAGCTCCGACGGCGCAGCCGGCATGCGATTCAAAATCATGTCGAATATCACCGCCGACGTATTCCCCGAAAATGGCGGCTGGCCCGTCGCCATTTCGTACAGCATCGCGCCCAAGCTGAACAAATCCGAGCGCGCATCCAGCTCTTCACCGCGCGCCTGCTCGGGAGACATGTAAGCCACCGTGCCCAGCGTTGAGCCTGGCGACGTCAGCAAATTGTCGGAAGTGACATCCGTGGGATTCAGATTTGAAGCGAAGGTCCCAACCGCGCGAGTGCGCCCTTGTTTCGCCAATCCAAAATCCAGAATTTTTGCCTGGCCGCGCGTGGTGATGAAAATATTCGCGGGTTTCAAATCGCGATGAATGATTCCGCGCGAATGCGCCGCATCCAGCGCGTCGGCAAGTTGAGTCGCCAGGTCCAGCAGCAAATCGCTGGGGAGCGGCTTGCCGGCGATGCGCTCGCGCAGCGTTTGCCCTTCGAGCAATTCCATTACCAGAAAGCGCTGCCCATCCTGTTCGCCAATATCATAAAGAACGCAGATTCCAGGATGATTCAGCCCGGAAATGGCGCGCGCCTCGCGTTCGAAGCGCTCCAGCGCCAGCGCATCGCGCCGCAAATCGTCCGAGAGAAATTTAAGCGCCACCATGCGGCCCAGGCGCGTGTCTTCCGCTTTGTACACCTCGCCCATGCCGCCGCTGCCAAGCTTTTCGATAATCCGATAATGCGTAACCGTTTTGCCAATCATAAAATTCGCGCGCGATGCAGAAATGCCATCGTAAATTAAGCCCACACGCGAAGCAAGCGCCCGAGGCGCGGAACAAAGTCAAAGTTGCAGCGCGTTTTTTCGGCTGGCTTAACGCCGAATCAAACTGATTTCGCCAATCGCGCGCCGTTCGTGTGGTACATTTTCAGCAGCGAGAAAAATCTCGCGCGGAGGCGAATAATTTCGTCAACTACTCCATTCGCGCGCATCATCTGGATCGTTCTCGACAGCGTCGGCATCGGCGAGCTTCCTGACGCCGCCGATTACTGCGACGTTGGCCGCGACACGCTCGGCCACATTGCGCGTTCGCGCCCGTTGCGTTTGCCAAATCTCGTTCGCCTTGGCCTCGCCAATATCAAACCGCTCGCGCATCTAATTCCGCCCGCGCATCCCGCCGCGGCATTCGGCAAAGGCGCCACCGTTTCGCCGGGCAAAGACACGACCACTGGCCATTGGGAAATGGCTGGCATCTGGCTCGACCAGGCTTTTCCGGTTTACAAAAATGGCTTCCCGCGCGACCTCATCGAAAAATTCGAGCGCGCCGTCGGCCGCAAGACTATTGGCAACAAGCCCGCCTCCGGCACCGAAATTATCAAGGAACTCGGCGAAGAGCATCAGCGCACCGGCTATCCTATCGTCTACACTTCAGGCGACAGCGTTTTTCAAATCGCCGCGCACGAAGACATGATTCCCGTCGCCGAGCTTTACAAAATGTGCGAAATCGCGCGCAAGCTTCTCGACGGCCCGCATCGCGTCGGACGCGTCATCGCTCGCCCTTTCACCGGCTCGCCCGGAAACTATCGTCGCACCGAACGTCGCCACGATTATGCCGTCGAGCCGCCACGCCCCATGCTTCTCGACGTTCTCGCTGACGCAAAAATTCCTGTTTTCGGTGTCGGCAAAATTCACGATATTTACAACGGCCGCGGGGTTACAAATTATGTCACCACGAAAGACAACGCTGATGGCATGTCCAAACTCACCGCCGCCCTCGCGCAGCAGCCGCGCGGCCTCATTTTCGCCAATCTCGTGGACTTCGACATGCTCTACGGCCATCGCAAAGACGTGGAAGGCTTTGCCCGCTCCCTCGAGGAATTCGACGCGCTTCTCGGCCCCTTCCTCGCCGCCCTGCAGAAATCCGACCTGCTCATTATCACTGCCGACCACGGATGCGACCCGGACCCCGTTAATCCCACCACCGACCATTCGCGCGAATACGTCCCCATCCTCTGCTATTCCCCGCGCATGGATTTGACGACCAGCGTAGGCGCGGGCGCAAACCTCGGTACTCGCAGCACTCTCGCCGACATGGGCCAAACCGTCGCCGAAAATTTCGGCGCTGCAAAACTTCCGCACGGCTCCAGCTTCCTTTCGTTGCTCGCGTAGGAGATTCTTCTTAGCATCCAAAAATCGCAAATCTGAGATAAACTCGCCATCCCATGGCGACCAATAGTGCGTCTCAGCTGAATGCTGGTATCACGAGTGAACCGCTTCCACCTCTCGCCATTGGCGTTCTAATCGCGCTCTGCGCCGCAAAATTCCTGCTGCATCTCTTCACTAGCGTCCATCGCTACGGCTATTTTCGCGACGAACTCTATCTCCTCGACTGTGGCCGCCATCTCGCTTGGGGCTACGTGGACATGGCGCCGCTGTCCGCCGTTTACGCGCGACTCGCTCTGCTCATGGGAGGCTCGCTGCCCGCGCTGCGCATTTTGCCAGCGCTTGCTGGCACCGCCCTCATCGCCCTCGCCATGCTCATTACCCGCCAGCTCGGCGGCGCGCGCTTCGCGCAAGCACTCGCCGGGATCTGCGTTTTCCTGGTTCCCGTGAATATCGTCATGGACGACATGCTCTCCATGAACGCCTTCGAGCCGCTCTTCTGGATGGGCTGCGTTTACGTTCTCATTCGTATTGTTCGCAGCGGAGATTCCAGGCTGTGGCTCTGGTTCGGCTTGCTCGCCGGACTCGGCATCGAGAACAAGCATTCCACTCTCTTTTTCGGCTTTGCCGTTTTTCTCGCTGTCGCGCTCACCAGACTGCGCCGAGAATTTGCCAGGCCCTGGATCTGGCTCGGCGGCACCATCGCTTTGCTGATTTTCTTGCCCAATCTCTTCTGGCAGATCCATCGTAATTTTCCAACGCTGCAGGATCTGGAAAACGTCCGCCGCACAGGCAAAAATGTCGTCCTCGGCCCGCTCGCCTTCATCGGCCAGCAAATTCTGATGGAGCAGCCCATTCTGTTTCCTCTGTGGTTTGCGGGACTTGGCTCGTTCCTCTGGGGACGCGGCAAAAAATTCCGCGCTCTCGGCGTCACATTCCTAATTTTCTTCGCAACGCTTTTTACCCTTCATGGCAAGGATTACTACCTCGCTCCCATTTATCCCATGCTCTTTGCCGGAGGCGCGGTCGCCACGGAATCCTGGCTCCAACGCCGCTCCTGGTCGCGCGAACGCCTGTGGCCAAAATTCGCATTGATCACCGCAATTATTTTGCTCGGTGGCGTCCTTGTCCCGCTGGTCACGCCTATGCTCTCTCCCGAAAACTATCTTGCCTACGGGCGCGCTCTGCATATTCACTTCACCAAAACCGAGGTTCACCAGTCCAGCCCGCTCCCGCAATTTTTCAGCGACCAGTTTGGCTGGCGCCAGATGGTCCGCCAGGTCGCCCAAATTTACAATTCACTGCCACCGGACGAGCGCGCTAAGACCGGCATCCTGACCGGCAACTATGGCGAAGCCGGCGCGATCAATCTCTTCGGCGCGCAGTACGGCCTGCCGCTCGCCTATTCTCGTCACCAGAATTATTGGTATTGGGGTCCGCCCAAAGAGCGCTACACAAATCTCATTGTCTTGCAGTTTGAACTGAAAGACGTTCAGGACAACTGCACTTCCTTTCAGGCGTTTCCTCACGATTCGCAGTTCGGCATGGCCGAAGAAAACACTCCCATTTATCTTTGCCGCGGAACAAAATTCGATCTTAAGAAAGTCTGGTGGCACTACCACAACTGGAACTGAACGCCGCCCTCCGGCCGGAGCCTTTGCCGGCTGTTGCTTCTTCGCGGCTCCTTGTCCGCCACTTGCTCCTTGACGTGTCGCACTTCTAGGTGTATATGTCGAACTCCTAGGGGTTAACGCGATGCCGGAAGTCAAATCCGAGTTTCTCAAGGGCACGCTGGACATGCTCATTCTCAAAATCGTCGCCCTCGGCCCGATTCACGGCTACGCCATTTCGCAGCGCATCCAGCAAATTTCCAGGGATTATTTTCAGGTGCAGCAGGGCTCGCTCTATCCCGCGCTGCATCGCCTCGAGAATCGTTGCTGGCTCGCCGCCGAATGGAAGGCCACCGATACCGGCCGCGAAGCAAAATTTTATTCGCTCACGAAAAAGGGTCGCAAGCAGCTTGAGGCCGAAGTGGCCACCTGGGAACGCATCTCTGATGCCGTCGCGCTCATCTTGCGAACTGCTGAATAGGAGCTAACTAGAAATCGCGGCGGCGAATCGCGATTCGCGGTTTTTGCGCTTATTCCGGAACCGGGCCGCCGTTTGCCGGTGAACAACGGGGAGGAATCTGTTTCTCTTCGATTCGTAGCGGCCGCCTTCAGCGGGCGCCTTGTTTGCGCAGGGAGGGGAATTTATGCGCTGGCTTTTTCGACTATTCCGCAAACGCAAACTCGACGCGCAACTCGACTCTGAACTTCGCTTCCACGTCGAGCAGCAAACTGCCGACAACATCGCCGCCGGCATCCCTCCCGCGGAAGCCCGCCGCCGCGCTTTGGCCCAATTCGGCGGCCTCGAGTCCCGCAAAGAAGAGGCCCGCGAAGCCCGCGGCACGCAGTTCCTCGAATCGCTGTTCCAGGACATGCGGTATGGCATGAGGATGTTGCTGAAGAATCGCGGCGTGACCCTGCTGGCGGTATGCGCGCTGGCGCTTGGAATTGGTGCAAACGCGGCGATTTTCAGCGTGGCCGACGCGCTGCTGCTGCGTCCGGAACCATTCCCGAATTTAGGTCGGCTGGCGCTGATGTACAACAAAGTCGGCACGCTCACGGACGAAAATTCTCTGCTCGCGCCGGACTACGAGGCGATTCGCACGCAAAGCCGGTCGTTCGAGCAGGTCGCGGCGTCCACCGGCGTGGATGCGAATCTGGCCGGACAGGGCGAGCCAGAGCGCGTGCAGGCAGCAAAAGTGACGCCGAATTTTTTCAACGTGCTCGGCGTGCAGCCGGCTTTCGGGCGCGGATTCACGGCGGAAGAAGGCACGCCCGGGCATGACGCGGAAGTCATCCTGAGCTACGGCCTGTGGCAAAGCAAATTCGCGGGCGATGCGGTTATCATCGGCAAGCAAACGCATATCAATGGGCGGAGCTACACGGTCGTCGGCGTAATGGGGAAGGATTTTGAATATCCCATGGCCACTGATTTGTGGGAACCACTGGCATTTACTGCGAAGGACCTGACGGATCGTGAGGATAACTATTTGTTTCCGGTCGGGTTGCTGAAGCGCGGCGTTTCCGTGGGACAAGCGGCCGCGGAATTGCGCGGAATTGGCAGTGAGTTGGCGAAGGAGTATCCCAAGTCGAACGCGAACGTGAGCATTCGCGTGGTGCCGTTTCGGACGTACGCGACGGACGAGATCACCCACAATTTCATGCTCTTGTTGCTGGCCGCAGTGGCATTCGTGCTGCTGATTGCGTGCGCCAACGTGGCCAATTTGCAATTGGCGCGCGTGGCAGGCCGCGAACGTGAAATTGCCGTACGCGCAGCCATGGGTGCAACCCGCCGGCGCGTAATGCGGCAACTGCTCACGGAAAGTGTGATACTGGCGCTCGCGGGAGCGGCGTTCGGATTGCTTTTGGCCGGCTGGGCTGTAAACCTGCTGGTGAGCTACATCCCGCCTCAGATTTCGCAGTACGTCGCAGGATGGAACCGCATCGCGCTCGACTGGCGCGCGCTGGTGTACACGGTCGCGATTGCGGTATTGGCGGGGATCCTCGCGGGCCTGGCGCCTGCGGTGGGAAGTTCGAAGCCGGATATCACTGGCATGCTGAAAGACGGCGGGCGCAGTGGCGGAGGACGAAGGTCGCACAGATTGCGCAGTGTGCTGGTGGTGGCAGAAGTGGCCGTATCGCTCGTGCTGTTGGTTGGCGCGGGCCTGATGGTGAAGGGATTCCTCGCGCTGCTCGACGCGCAGGAGAAATTTTCACCGCAGAGCTTGCTGACCATGAACATCGCGCTTCCCAAGGACAAGTACGACGAGCAGGCGAAACGCGCGCAGTTTTATCAGCAAGCGCTGACGAACATGAACGCGATTCCAGGAGTGGAATCGGCGTCAGTCGCGACTGCGGTGCCCAATTCCGATCTGCAGAGCTATCACCCGTACACTGGCGAAGGCGTGCCGTTCACCGAAAATGCTGGACATGTGGCACTGGCGGAATCGATCAGCCCGAATTATTTTCGCACCCTGCGCCTGCCGCTGTTGCGCGGGCGCGAATTCAGTGACGCCGACGGGCCAAACTCGCAGCGCGTGGCGATCATCAGCCGCTCAATGGCGGCGCGTTACTGGCCGGGCGAGAGCGCCATTGGGAAACGCATCAAGCACGGGGAGCCGAATTCGAAGACCCCGTGGCTGACGATTGTCGGCATTGTGGGCGACGTGAAGTACAACGCCTATTTTCCGGTTGATGCGGCGGTCTATGTGCCGTACGCGCAGAGCGCGGACATGAACGCGGAATTTTTACTGCGCACGAAGGGCGATCCGCTGAGTTTTGTTCCGTCCGTGCGCGCGAAAGTCGCGAATGGGGACCCTGAGCAGCCGATTTATGAGGCCAAGACCCTGGCGCAATTGACGCGCGAAGAACTCATCGGAATTTCCTTCATTGCCACGATGATGGCCGCGCTGGGCCTGATCGCGCTGGTGCTGGCGTCGTCAGGAGTGTATGGAGTGATGGCCCAAGCGGTGACGGAGCGCACGCACGAAATCGGAGTTCGATTGGCCTTGGGCGCAGAACCGGCTCAGGTATTGCGATGGATTGCTGGACGTGGCATTTGCTTGGCAGGAATTGGCCTTGGCATCGGTTTGGCAATTGCTTTTGTGCTTGCGCGATTGCTGGCGAGCTTGGTTTATGGTGTTTCGGCCACCGACCCGTTGATTTTCGTCGTTGTACCGGCGCTGCTGGCAATTGTAGCGTTGGCGGCTTGCTACATTCCCGCGCGCCGGGCGATGCGCGTAGATCCAATGGTCGCCCTGCGTTATGAATGAAGGCGCTCCTCAGCGAAAAATTGCCGACGCAAACTAGAAATCGAGCCTTCAGAAGAAAGTTGGGGAAGGCAAGAGCCGCAAAAATGCAAGGGGCCAAGCAAGTCGGGGCTATTTCCCTGAAGCGGTTTCTCCGTCGGCGGCGGATGCCGACGGCGCGTAATATCCTGGCCGCGCGCGCACGATCAGCTTGCCCTGACGCTTCACGCCGACCAATTCCACTTTCACTGTGCGAAACGTCCCGTCCTTCGACGTGTTCGTCGGATAGTAGCCGATCATGTACTGGTCGCGAATGTCCTGCGCGATGCGCAAGCACACAGCATTTACGTTATCCAGTGTCTTCGGAAAAAACGCTTCGCCTCCGGAAGCCTGGGCCATTTCCTCCAGAGCTTTTTTCCCGTGGCGAATTTCTTCCCGCGAGTCGTCATCCTTCGTGAACAGCCCGACCGCGTAAATCTCGACGTTCGATTGCTCCAGCTTCTGCACCATATACGCGAGATTGTGCGTGCTGTCGTGATCCTCGCCATCCGTGATCACCAGCAGCACTTTTTTCTGCCGCGTGCCTTTCCTCAAATGATGCATGGAACCCAGCACCGCGTCGTACAGCGCAGTTCCGCCCCGCGAATCAATACGCTCCAGCGCGGCTCGCAGCACCTTCGGGTCATTCGTGAAATCCTCATCCATGTCCAGATAATATTCGTCGTTGAAATTCACCACGAACGTTTGATCCTGTGGATTGCTGGTCTTTACGAAATCCATCGCCGCTTCATTCACGCGCGCTCGTTTCGACCGCATGCTTCCGCTATTGTCGATCACGAGCCCTACGGAAATTGGAACGTCCTCGTGCGTGAACGCCGCGATCTTCTGCGGACTGTTGTTTTCCAGCACGCGGAAATTGTCCTCCTGCAATCCCGGAACAAAATTTCCTTTTTTGTCTATGATGCTTACCGGTAGGCGCACCATGTCCACGCGCTTCTTCAGGGTGTAGGTCTTGCCGTTATTTTGTACCGCGCCAGGCGGCGGGGGAATTTGCGGAGGATTCTGTGCGAATGCGTTCGCGCCGCAAAACAGAAAAGCAAAAATCATCGCGGCTATAGCGAAAGGAGAAAAAGAGGGAGGAGAGGCCTTGCGCCTATTGTCCCGGCGCAAAGTATCCGTACCGCGCATAAACGGTGAGCGGCGGAAGCCCTCGGGGCGGGCGTAATTTAACTTTGATTTTGCGCCACTTTCCGTCAGCGCGTGTGTTGCTCGGTTTGTATCCCAGCACATACTGGTTTCGCAGCTCCATGCTGATCTTCGTCGCGACGTCGCCCAGGTCATTCAAATCATTGATCACGAATGACCGTCCGCCGGTCATGTTCGCCAGCCCCTGCAGGAGCTGGGGTCCATAGCATTCTTCGGGTGTCGCGTCGCAACGGTACGGATCGACAATCGCAATCGAATATATTTGTACGTCCGACTCGCGCAAAAACCGCTTCACGTCGTCTTCGTCGTACCGGCTATGATTATCGCCTCCATCCGATATGATGAGCAAAGCCTTTCTCGTGTTGCGTGCCGATTTCATCTCGCTCATTCCTAAGTAAACAGCGTCCAGCAGCGCCGTTTCTCCGCCCGGCCGCGTGTACAGCAGCTGATTCTGCAGCTCTTCGATGCTGGTCGTGAACGGCTGGGCCAGCTGCGCCCGGTCTGAGAAATCGACCAGAAAAAATTCATCCGCCGGATTGGCCGTCTTGAAAAATTGTACTGCCGCCATTCGCGACTTCGCAATTTTGTCCGACATGCTTCCGCTCACGTCGAAAACCACGCCAATCGAAATTGGCAGATCGTCTTCTTCGAAGCGCATCAACTGCTGCTCGCGCCCGTCCTCATAGACGCGGAAGTTGTCGCGGTCGAGTCCAGTCACCAGCCGGCCGTAAGGATCTGTCACCGTCGCGTTCACCGTGACCAAGTCCACGCTTTTCTTTAACGTATCGATGTGCGAGATTTTGCTGGCAGGGGGCGGTTTGTAAATCAGGGGTCCGGCGCTTTGGGCATAAGCTGAGCCGCAGGCCATTAGCGCCGCTATTGCGATAACCATCGCGCCGGCGGCGGCCTCGCTCATGCTTCGCTTGGCTGCTCTCATAAACCCCCTAACCGGTCGAAGCAGCAGCCCGAAACTCGTTGCCGAAGATGGTACCACCGTCGGGCCCCAAAGCAAGTGGACAAACTCCTTATTTCGCCATGCACGGTGACTGTATGTTTTCCCGGTTTGCGTGACGCTTCCACTACATCCGTCGGGAGGCGCTGCCTGCTGAATTGCATGCCTTTGCGGCTCGTTTGGCGCCGCATTCCCTCAACATGTCGCGCAATTGCAGACGACGCGATTGCACGTGATAAGATATTGTGCGGCGCGCCGCAAATGAGCGAGCCCGGCATTCGCGAATCACGATCGTCCATTCGATAATAGCTATGGCTGAAAATTCACAACCTTCGGTTATTGCAGTCATTCCTGCCCGTTACGCGTCCTCCCGTTTTCCCGGGAAGCCGCTCGCTCCCATCGCCGGTAGGCCCATGATCCAGCACGTGTTCGAGCGCGCCTGCCAGAGCCAGCGCGCCTCCCGCGTCGTTGTCGCCACCGACGACGAGCGCATCCGCGAAGCCGTAGAGGCCTTCGGCGGGGAGGCGGTGATGACCCGCTCCGAACATCGCACCGGTACTGACCGCCTGGCCGAAGTCGCCATTCACATTCCTGCCGATGCGTACGTCAACGTGCAAGGCGATCTTCCCCTCATTCGGCCGAAAGTGATTGACGCGGCCATTGACACTTTGCTCGGCGCGCCCAGCGACATCCATGTCGCCACGCTCTGCGTTCCCATCACTGCACGCGAAGAAATCATGAATCCCAACATCGTCAAAGTAGTCAGCGACTTCGACGGCACCGCGCTCTACTTTTCCCGCGCGCCCATTCCCTGGGTGCGCGACGCCGGCGCGCACGTCACCGCGCGCTTTTTCAAGCACATTGGGCTCTACGCTTTTCGACGCGACGCTCTGCTCGAATTTCCAGCGCTTCCTCCCGGCGAACTCGAGCGCATCGAGCAGCTGGAGCAGCTTCGCTGGATGGAAAACGGCTACCGCATCGCCGTCGCGGAAGCCGAAGCTTACGAAGGCGTCGAAGTCGACGTCCCCGGCGATGTGGCCCGGGTGGAATCGCTGTTGCGCGGCAAGGCCACTGCGGCTGAGTGATCCTCATTTTTGCTCTTCCCGCGGTGCGTCGAACTCAAATTGAACTGCACTAAAAGTGTGCATTTTTACCTTGGATGAAATCGCTTTTTCTTGCGATTAGAAACGTACCCGACCGTTTGTTTTGTGTAACATACGTGGAGTTCTAATTTTTCATAGGATTTGCGATTAGAGTACTGATACCGGCTGGAGGCTAGAGGCCCGACCAGGCGGGCAAGCTGGATGCTTGAGGCTTGAGCCTGTCTGCGCAGGCGGAATTCGCGACCAAGGCAGCGCGAATAGGGGTGGGGCCTAATTTGTTTTCGGGGCTTCATCGCCAGGTTCGTTTCCCGAGGCCTTTGGCTTCATTCTTCTTTGCTCAAAAGCCAAATGTAGCCCTTATGGCCTCCATAAACGTAAAAAGCCGCCAAAGGCGGCCCTGCACATCTCCTGCGCCGAATTGTCTGGCTAGCTCTCCAGCCGAGGAGAACTATATACCGGAAGGTAAAGGCAAAGTCAAGGAAAATCGACAGGGTGGCGCATTTCAGAGCGGGCTGCGAACTAGGTTTGTTTTATACGTTCTGTGATTTCGCGTCTTTCATTCCACGGATTCTGATTTCTTCCAGGATTTCGCTCACGCGTGCGCCAGACAGGTTTCCGGCTCGCGCGATTGCTTTCGCGCACTGTTGAAGTGAGGGGCGTGATGCGAACAATTCACTGAAATAGCTCCGACGGGGCGGAACGTGGCTAATCTGATGCAGCTTTGCGAGGGAACGGATGGACGCTTCCGGATCCTGGAGAGCGGCCACTTCTTCTTCCTCCGAAGCGGATCCCTCGCAAGAGGCGCTCGGGATGACAACGCTAGTCGCGTTGTCAGTTTTGGGAGGCGATGCCGAGGGACTTCATTTTGCGGTAGAGGTGAGTGCGTTCGAGGCCGATGGCGGAGGCGGTACGAGTCATGTTCCACTGATTTTCTTCGAGCTTGCGCAGAATGAATTCGCGTTCGTAGGCGGAGCGCGCTTCGTGCAACGTGCCGGCAGCGTGATGTGACGCGCGCGGAACGCCGCGAAAAATCTCGGGCGGCAAATGCTGCGGCTCGATTTGCTGCGCGGGGCAAATGATGACCATGCGCTCGATCAGATTTTTCAGTTCGCGAACGTTTCCGGGCCACGGATAACGCGCCAGAACTTCAATGGCGGCGAGAGAAAGCTCTTTCGGCTTGCGGCCGTAGGCGTGATTGAATTCCGCGAGAAAGTGGCGCGCGAGCACGGGAACGTCTTCGATGCGGTCGCGCAGCGGCGGCACGGTGAAGGGAATCACGTTCAAGCGGTAAAACAAATCCTCGCGAAACGCGTTGCGCGCGATTTCGTCTTCGAGTTTTTTGTTGGTGGCAGCGATGACGCGCACGTCCACAGAGACCATTTGATTCGAGCCGATGGGCTCAACGCGCTGCTCCTCGAGGGCGCGCAGAACTTTGGATTGCGTCTTCAGGCTCATGTCGCCGACTTCATCGAGAAAAAGCGAGCCCGAGTCGGCCTTCTGAAATTTTCCGGTCTTGTCTTCGCTGGCTCCGGTGAAACTTCCTTTGCGATGGCCGAAAAGTTCTGACTCGATCAGCTCTTCGGGAATGGCGGCGCAATTCACTTCGACGAACGGGCTGCTGCTGCGGGAGCTTTGTGCGTGGAGTGCGCGGGCGACGAGCTCTTTGCCGGTGCCGCTTTCGCCATAAATCAAAACGCGGCCAGTGGTTGGCGCGGTGAGCGCGATTTGCTGGCGGAGGGCCTTCATGGGCACGCTATCGCCGAGGATTTGGTAGCGCTGTTCAAGTTCAGCGCGGAGGCGGCGATTCTCCTTTTCGAGACGCAGATAATGCAGGGCGTTTTTCACGGCGAGCACCGTTTTCTCGAGCGAGAGCGGCTTTTCGATGAAGTCGAAGGCGCCGAGCTTGGTGGCGCGCACGGCGGTTTCGATTTTTCCGTGGCCGGAGATCATCACCACCATGGGAATGGAGTCGCGCTCGTTGAGGCGTTCGAGAGTGGCGAGGCCGTCGATGCCAGGGAGCCAGACGTCGAGGAGAATCAGATCGAATGGGCGATCTTCGACGGCTTTGAGGCATTCTTCGCCGGAAGAGACGGAGTGAACGTCGTAGCCTTCGTCGCGGAGGAGAGAGCCGAGCGATTGGCGGATGCCGGATTCGTCGTCAACGATGAGGATGGATGGGGGCATGACGGAATTAGGATAACGCAGAAATGCGCAGATTGGGTTGCTTCCGTGAAGGGTGGCCCAATTTGTCTATCGAGTTAAAGGACCAACGGGACTTTATGAAGTTATTGCGCGAGCGTGGGATAGGAGAGCCGCGCAACAGTTAAGAGGTACTGGATTGCGGAGCAACGACTTCGGCGGGGAGGGCAGCAGCGGCGGGAAGCAAAATCAGGAAGCGGGCGCCAGAGGGAACGTTATCTTCGACGCGCAAAGTGCCGTGATGTTCGGCGATGATGCGACTGGCGATGGCCAGGCCGAGTCCCGTGCCCCGATCTTTGGTGGAGAAATGCGGGAGGAACAATTTGTCTTTGTCCTCGGGAGAAATGCCGTGGCCGGTGTCCGCGACTTCGATTTCGACGGCTTCGCCGTTGCTGACGATGCGCGTGGCGACAGTGATGCTTCTAAGCTGGGCGCCTTCGAGGGCTTCGGCGGCATTGTCCACGAGATTGATGATGACGCGGCGGATGAGTTCGGCATCGGCTTTTACGATGGGAAGCGAAGCGGCGAACTCGCGATGGAGAGCGATACCGTCGAGGCGGCCATGAAATACGGCGAGGGCTTCGGCGGTGATGGCGTTGATGTCAGCGGGCGCGAGGCGCGCCGCAGGGAAGCGCGCGAACTGCGAAAATTCGTTGACGAGCGATTCAAGAGTGCGCACTTCGCGCTGAATGAGATTGGCGCATTCGGAAACGAGCGCAGGCAAGGAGTTGGCGCGGTCATCGCGGCGACGCGACGGAGCGGAGCGTTCGAGATGGCGCAGCAAACGTTGCGCGGAAAGCTGAATGGGCGTGAGCGGATTTTTGATTTCATGGGCGAGGCGCTGGGCGACTTCCTGCCAGGCGGCGGCTTTTTGCGCGCGGAGAAGTTCAGTGACGTCGTCGATGACGACCACGTAGCCAGAATGCTCGGGGCCGGAGCCGAGCGAGCTGACGGTGACAGCGGCGTGGTGCAATCGGCCGGCGGTGGAAATTTCCAGTTCCTGCGAAGCGACGCCCATCCGTGCGGAACGGCGCATGAGATGAAAGACGTGGCGCGCGGCGTCTTCGCCGAGAAGATCGGCGAGAGATTTTGCGGAAGCGGCTTGCGGGCCGAACATGGCGGCCGCGGCGGGATTGCTGCGATTGACGGCGCCGTTGGCATCCAAAGAAAGCACGCCTGTGGGAATGTTTTCGAGGATGGTTTCCATCAATTTGCGGCGGCGCTCGATTTCTTCGACGGCCTGCTGCAGGCTGGAAGTGAAATCGTCAATTTGCTTGCGGGAGCGACCCAGTTCGCCGGCCATTTGATTGAAGGAATTGACCAGCGCGCCGAGCTCATCATGCGCGCGCGTGGTGATGCGGTAGTCGAGATTGCCGCGGGCGACCTGCTGAGTGGCTTTGGCGAGCGCTTGAATGGGCACGGTGATGCGTTTGGAGAGAAATAGCGCCACCCAGGTCGTCGCGAAGAGAAGCAGCAAAGTGATGAGCAGAAGGCCGGCGAGGATTTCGTTTTTGTAGAAACGCAGATGCTGATATTGCGTGGTGTAAATAACGTTTTCGTCCTGAATCTTTTTCAATCGGTCGAGAAAATCGTCAGGGATGTTGCGGCCGACCATGAGCCAGCCGGATTGATAGGGAGCGCGGCCGGTCAGATAGAGTTTGCGACCGATTCGCCAGACGGTGGCGCCGCTGGGCAGATCGAGGACGCGATGAAAGTCAGTGGACGGAGCGAAAGCAGGAACGCTGGCAGTTTGCGCGCCATCATGATTGACGGTCCAGACCACGTCGAATTCCGAATCGGAGCGCGTGGCGTAGTGGCGAAGATCGCGGTGGCGGCGCGGAGCGGAGAGCCAGGTAACCACGTCGTGCGCGAGCGAGTCGAGGCGAACGCGTTCTTTGGCGCCCATTTCGTTGACCAGCTCGCGGCTTTGCTGATTGGCGATTTCCAGAGGCTTGGGGAACCAGATGGCCATGGTGCGGTTGACGAGCGCGTAGCTGAAAAAGAAAAGAAAAACGACGGGAAGAAGCGAGACGCCCATGGCGCCGAGGACCATTTTGGTTTTGAAGCGGGAGCCGAGGATGCCAGCGCGGTGTTCGGCCCACAGGCGGACAATGCTGCGCGTCAGGATCAGGCCGAATACGAGAAAGGCGATGACGATGAAAGTGGAGAGCGC
>DASYYQ010000047.1:0-6227 GCA_035933545.1 Candidatus Acidiferrales bacterium
ACTCTTCGCTGTGCACGGCAATCTGCGCGTAGCGAAAACGTGGCGCAAACTCGCAGTCGCGGCTCAAACGCTTCTGCCATCGCGCACATCCGGCGACTGGAACCAGGCCATGATGGAACTCGGCGAGACGATCTGCACGCCGCGCTCGCCGAATTGCAACGCTTGCCCAATCGCGCGCCACTGCAAAGCCCGCACCCTCGGCATCGCAGAAAAATTGCCCACTGCGCGTCAAAAACGCGCGCCCGCCAATGTCCACATCGCCGCAGCGGTCCTTGTCGATTCGCGCGGACATACTTTGCTCACAAAAATTCCCGGCGCTCACGACTCGGTGCTCTTTTCGCGCCTGTGGCAATTCCCCGCTGTCGCCCTCACGGGCAACGGTGATTCCAGACACGACCCAGCTCAGAGTTCAGTCCATCATTCAGCCGACGTTCGTGCCAATGGCGCCGAAGATAAACTCGCCGAGCACTTGCGCGTCTCTCTGGGAATCCTGGAGCAGGCGCTGACGCCGCTGCCTGTGGCGGCGCACACAGTGACGTTTCGTAGAATCACACTCGCGCCTTTTCTCGCGCGCGTCTCGCGCCTGCCGAAGCGTCCCCACTGCCGCATTTTGCCGCTCGCGAAACTGGCGCGTCTTCCCATATCGAGCGCGACGAAAAAAATCGCCCGCGCCGCGATCAACGCATTGGCCCAGTAACAGGTTCGCTCCCGCGCGATTTGAGAAGCAATTTTGCGCAGCGGCGCAATGTTAAAATTAACGGATGGCCCAAGCCCTCGCAGTTACGCCTGCCGTGAAAACGCAGCCGCTTCCGGTCATCCAGCGATATTTCGAGGTTTCGCTTTTCCTGCTGGTCGCCACGGGCATTCTGGCGCTGATCGCCACGGGCAAACTTGACATAGTGACGACCGTTGCGGCGGCCGTCGCGCTGGCTTACAAAGGCTGGGGCATCGCGCGCGGGCGCGGACCTGAACTGACGCATCGCAACGCAACTGCATTTGTCCTTGGCTATTTCGTTTTCTTCCCTGTCGACCTTTGGGTCTTCTCGCGCGACCTAGCCGCCAGCGCGCCGAATCCTCTGCTCTACGCCGCGCTGCTCGCCGCGATTCACTTGCTGATTTTCGCTTCGATTGTTCGCCTTTATTCCTCGCGCACGGTTCGCGATTATATTTTTCTCGCGTTGCTGGCCTTCGCCACAATGCTGGCGTCGGCCATTCTTACGGTGAACACGACGTTCCTTATCGCGCTGGCCGTGTTCCTGCTGCTTGCGGTCTCCAGTTTCGTCGGACTCGAAATCCGGCGCAGTTCCGAAGGCGCGGTTTTTCCAACGTTCGAGCCGGGAAGCGCGGCCGCTCGGCGCCTCCATCGCGCTTTGGGATTGACTTCCGTGCTGGTCGCCGCCAGCGCGTTGGTGATTGGCGGACTGATTTTCTTCCTCATCCCGCGCTTCACCGCCGGCTACATGGGCGCGTTCAACCTGCAGCCCACATTGATGACCGGCTTCACCGACAACGTGGAACTCGGCGAAATTGGCGTGATCAAACAAAGCAGCGAAGTGGTGATGCGCATTCGCGTCCAGGGCGATGATGCGGCACGCGCGCAAGAAATTCACTGGCGCGGCATGATCCTCACAAATTTCGACGGCAAGCGCTGGTTCACGCCGGCGGCGGATTCCGTGGTGGTCACTCCGGATGGCTCGGGCGCTTACCAGTTGGGCGTCGCGCCGCTTCCCGCGGATTCCTTTTATCTGTTGCGTTATACGGTGCTGATGGAGCCCGTCGCCACAGACGCCATTTTCGTTGCTGCGCGTCCGACGACGATCTGGGGGCGCTTCGGAGCCGATTCTGGCGGCGAGCGCGCGCGAAGTTATCTGATTTTCAATCGCACGGGCACGCTCCTGAATCCCTTTCACAATACGGCCGCTGTGCATTACGACGCTGTCTCGCAGATTCCCACGGTGCCGCCGCAAAAGTTGCGCGACGCGACGGCCGTGTATCCGCCGGACATCAGCTCAACTTATTTGCAACTGCCCAGACTTGACCCGCGCATCAAGCAGCTTGCGGAAAGAATCACCGCGGACGCGCCAACGCCCTACGACAAAGCCTCGAACATCGCGCTGTATCTGCGGACGCGCCTCGGCTACACGCTCGATCTATCGGATATGAATCATCGTGATCCGCTGGCGTATTTTCTTTTCGTCAAGCGCGCGGGCAACTGCGAATATTTTGCTTCGGCCATGGTTGTGATGCTGCGAACGCTGGGCATTCCCGCGCGTTATGCCACCGGATTTCTCGCCGGCGAATATAACGACCTGGCGCACGATTACATTGTCCGCGGCAGCGACGCGCACAGTTGGGTGGAAGCCTACTTTCCCGGATACGGCTGGATCACTTTTGATCCCACGCCGCCAGGAGACGAAAAGCACACCGGCGCGTTCGCGCGCCTGGGAATGTATTGGGATTGGTTTCAATTCAGCTGGAATGAGTGGATCATCAACTACGATTTCGCGCACCAGCTTTCGCTGGCTCGCAATATTCACGAATCGTCGCGCGCGTGGTCGGACCGCGCTTCGCAGTATTATCAGGCGAAGCGCCGCGAAACGATTGACCGGCTAAAACTCTGGCAGGCTCGGCTGTCGAATTCGCCGTATTCGCTTCCGGGCGCGCTCGTGTTTCTGCTTCTGATGCTGATTTATTTTCGCGGACGCGCCATGGGCGGCTTCGTCGCCATTCGCTGGAGCCTGCGCGCGCACCGCGAGGGCAAATTGCCGCCGGACCTCGCTGCATTCGAGTATCGCCAGATGCTTCGGCTGCTCGAACGCTGCGGCTGGCGCAAATCCGCCGCGCAAACGCCGCTCGAATTCGCCGCGTCCATTCGCGTTCCCGAATTTGCCGGCCCCGTCGCCGAGATCACCGAAATGTATCAGTCCGCACGCTTCGGCTCGCATCCCGCCGACGCCCGCCGCGTCATCTCCTTGCTGGCTATGCTCAAACAGCTTCGCTTTTCGCGCAAAAGCTAATGCATAGTTCAATTTTCTGAAACTGTTCCTCTTCGACGAGCAAAACACATTGCGGGTTTGGTTCAAGCGTCCCTGAAGCTACACAGTCAAGGGCCAAGTTTTCACGGCGAGTTGCGCCAACTTCTTTTGGCGCTCATTGATTTCCTTGATGCCCCATATGGAATAACTTGCAACTTCCGACGTGAGGGAAAAATTCGATTCCTTCAATGTCGGCTTCTTGTTAGCAAAAGACGCGTTTCCAATAACCGAATTCTGTTTCGCCTGCAAAATGACCATATTCCCGATGCGTTTGTAATAGGCGGCAGCCGTATCCGCATCAATATGCGCCCATCCGGCGCCCGGATTCTCCGGCAAAATGTGCTCTAAATTAATGACTTGTTCCTCGTCTGACGGAACAAACTCAGGCTGGGGATCACCCTTTCGTTTCAACTCCATTGCACGCAGATAGTATCGGGCCAAATAATTCAGCGACACGCGCGCCTCCGCGAAGGCTGCCTCAAATATGGCATCGCTCGGCACAACGTCCTCCATCGCTGATGCCAACAGTTTGGCAGTTTTGACCTTGCCAGTGCCCACTTCCTGAGTCCTCAAAGCGTAGTTCCGATCCAGTAGGCCGCCTCGGCCACCAGCAATAAGGAACCGAACGGACCAAAAAACGAAAAGCTTAAACGCCAATCTGGCTTCTTTAACGGAGAAGTGTTTTGCAACTGCGAACATTAGTGGCCGAATCTGGGCTACGCGCAGATCGCGATTCATCGTTGCGATGTGCTTCCTAGTGCTAGTTCCATACTCACTCCACTTCCTGTGATCAGAGTTAAAGAGGGCTGCGTAGTCGCTCGCGCTTTCGGCTAGCTCCGCGAGGAACTCTAAGGCTCGCGCCTGACTGTTGATCGTCTGCTTTACCTTATCGAAAACTTCACGCTGTTTGGTGGGGCCGTTCTTAGCAATGAGCAGATGATGTAGGTACGTGACCGTAACGTCTTCTTCGCCAAGGGATTCCAGGACGCCGAGCATTTGGGCCCATTTCTGCTGTCCCTCCTTGATGCGATCGCCAGCAAAGCTGAGCAGGTGGTTCTTGAGAAGGTCGGCTTGGGATGCCTTCAGGCCACGGTCATTCAAGGTTTCGAACATTACGAACGCATTGAGGTGATCGGGCACCCTCAGGAGAATAACTTGCGCCCCATCGCGTACAAACTTGACCCACTCAAGCAGACGAGCTATGCGCGCCGGTTCCTTATACGGCTCTAAAATGCCCTGAATATGCTGGGCGGCAATCTCGGCGGCTTTCTTGATTCGCTGATGCGAATCCTTAGTAGGTTCAATCTTCCGGTCCGAGCTGTCGGGGGCTGAGACGATACATCTCGTGAAGAACTCATTGTCGTCAACATTTAGTCGGAGCTTCGGGACAGTTTCTGTTGTTTCAAGATCGGTCGTTTTGAGAAACTCCTGCTCAATAGAAACTGCTCGTTTCTCATCGTTGTTTCGGAAGAAATAGTCACGGATTGCGGCCAGTAAAATCGTCGTGGTTGCAAGGCGCTGCTGGCCATCCGAAACCTCTGGAATGTCCGCGCTACCCCGTGTCAACACAATGGTCCCGAGAAAATACGTAGCTTGATTATTTGCGACCGCATTCGCGAAATCCCTAAAGAGATCCCATACGTGCTCTTCTTCCCATGAATATTCACGCTGGTTGAGCGGAACGGCGAGACGATTATGCGCCAGCACAGCTCCAATTCCTTTGTGCTCGAAGCCTATCGTCTCTTCTTTAGAATGCAACGCGAGGGCCATAAATTACTTAATCTCCAGCACTTCTTTTTCCTTCGACGCGGACAAATCCTCCACTTTTTTTGTTTCTGCGTGGGTCAGCTTTTCGAGTTCGTCGAGAGCGCGCTTCTTGTCGTCCTCGCTGATTTTCTTTTCTTTTTCGAGTTTCTCGACGGCTTCCTTGATGTCGCGCCGGATATTGCGCACAGCGGTGCGGTGATTCTCCAGAACTTTGTGAATCATCTTCACCAAATCCTTTCGACGCTCCTCCGTCAGCGACGGAATCGGCACGCGCAGCACTTTTCCGTCCGAAGTCGGATTCAACCCCAGATCGGAAGTGCGAATGGCCTTGTCGATCAGCGGGACGGCGGTGGGATCCCACGGCGCAATCGTGATAATCGTCGGATCGGGGACTGAAAGCGAGCCGAGCTGATTGATGGGCATCGGCGTCCCGTGATAATCGACGCGAATACTATCGAGCAGCGCCGTGTTCGCCCGGCCCGTCCGCACTCCCGCCAAATCCTTGCGAAAATCCTCCACCGCTTTTTCCATGCGCGTTTTCGCCTGCGCCAGCGCGTCTTTTGTACTCGCAATCGTCGTCATCAGTTCCGCCTCACCCTCTTACGTTGTCGCTCTTGCTTCTCTGCGTTCTCTGCGGTGAATCTTTTTGTTTTTCGAGTTTCGTTTCTGACTAGAATCCATCGCGGCACTGCAAAGCCGCCTCGCCGAAAAACGAAAAGCAGATCCCTCGCCGCATGGCGGCTCGGGATGACAAATTCGTGGAAAGGCGCGTTCGAGACCATGATGTCAACAGAGCCAGATGGCCTCTAGTCCCTAGCTTTTCACGCCGTGACCATCGAACCGACTTTCTCGCCCATCACCACACGCTGCAAATTCCCCGGCACATTCATATTGAAAACCAGAATCGGCATTTTGTTGTCCATGCACAACGAAATCGCCGTCGAATCCATCACCGAAAGACCCTTTTGAATCACGTCGAGATACGAAATCTTCTCGAACATCCGCGCGCCCTTCACTTTCTCCGGGTCTGCGTCATACACGCCGTCAACGCGCGTCGCTTTCATAATCACTTGCGCCTTGATTTCCATGGCGCGCAACGCCGCCGCTGTGTCCGTCGAAAAATAAGGATTGCCCGTTCCCGCCGCGAAAATCACGATGCGCTGCTTCTCCAAGTGCCGCGTGGCGCGGCGGCGAATGAACGGCTCGGCCACTTGATGCATTTCAATCGCGCTGAGCAATCGCGTGTGGCATCCGAGTTTTTCGAGAGCGTCCTGCAACGCCAAGCCGTTGATCACCGTCGCGAGCATGCCCATGTAATCGCCGGTCGCGCGATCGATCGCGAACGATTTCTGCCGGCCGCCGCGAAAAATATTTCCGCCGCCCACCATGATGGCCACTTGCACGCCGAGGGCATTCACTTCCTTC
>DASYYQ010000029.1:0-3654 GCA_035933545.1 Candidatus Acidiferrales bacterium
TGCGTGGCGCGCACTACCAATTTCCCGTCGCGTTTCACGGTGTCCCGCGCAATCTTCACTTTCACGCGGCAAAATGCGCCAGGCGGAGCGTGCAGCGTCGGCGCATAGCCCAGCGTGTACCGCCCGCGAATGGCATCAATCAATTGCGCCAGCTTCACGCTCACATCTTTTTTGCTCGAACCAACTACTATTCCGCCTGTGGCGTCCGCATATCGAAAAACGTCTCCCGCTGGATTCCGCATGCGCATCGCCAGAAACTCCCAGTCGTCGCTGTAAATAGCGGCCATCTCGTCGGACATCTCGCTCTGATCTAAAATCGCGCACACCGTCGCGCCCGTTTCGAAAAGCTCGCGCAATGCGTCTTTTTCGCTGTGCAAAGCGCCCTTCGGCACGCTTTTCCCGTATTCCTCGCGAACGTCTTCTGAAGGAATGTTCGGCACATTGTCCGTCAGCCAGAGAATCACGCGGCGGCTGTGTTTCTCGGGCGCACTCAGAGTTTCGCGCGCCGCTTGAAAAACGCCCTCATTGAAAAACGCCGCCTCTTTGCTCTCCATGCGGCTCGCTTTTGCAATCGCGGCCATCGCCAGCGCGCGGTTCCGAGTGAAGCCTTGCAGCAACTGCGCCGACGCCGCGTAAACCATCACCGCGACTTCATCTTCCGGTCTCAGATGCTGCAGCGCCTCGCGCGCGCCCTGCGCCAGGGGTTTGAGCACTGGCCTCACGCTGTCTGTCAGATCAAACAGGAAGACCACCGAAAGGGGCATTTCGTCGCGGCTCAGAAACGAGACGCGCTGCTGCACGCCATTTTCGTACACGCGGAAATCACTGGGCGTCAGCGAATCAATTGGTCGGCCTGTCTTTTTCCGCAGCACCTGAGCGTCAACGAGGACAAGTTCCGCCTTGAACTTCAGTGCCGGCGTCGCGCCTTGCGCGCCGTTTTGCGGGAATGGCGCCGGGGCAGGAACTTGGGCGCGGTTTTGCGCAAAGGACGCCAGCGCGAACGCAAAGATCAGCGTCGCGCCCAGCTTGCCCCGCAGCATTGCCGCGCTTACGGAATGCCGTTCCATCTTCACTTCTCATTTGCTTCAGGCCGGTGCCCAGGAAAAAATCACGGCCTCTTACGCCCTCTGTTTCAACTCGTAATTCTCAACTCATCCGTCCGCGTCATCTCTTGCGCGGTTTCTTCACCGGTTTTTCCGCCGGCTTTTTGCTGGGCGTTGCCGCGGGCGGCGGGGCCTGCAGCGCGAACACCGCTTTCACGTCCGGCGGCAAATTGCCCATACGCCCGATGAACGTCACCACCTGCCACAGTTCGTTCTGCGACAGCACTTTTCCCCACGCGGGCATGCCTGTCCAGCGAACGCCATGCTCAGTGATGTAGTGATTGTCGCGATCGCCCATGTCCGCCGCGTCGGTCATGAATTGCGGTGGTGGCGGGTAGAACGATTTGGCCAGCGGCGAATCCGGATGCGCTGGATCCCCGTGGCACAACGCGCAATGGTCTGCATAAATTTTCGCGCCGGCGATCAGCGTTTCGTCGCTGGGCTGCAGCGGATTTTTGGCCTTGGCGTTGCGGTCCACGCTGGCATCCATCGCGCCGCCCGCCAGCCGCCGCTCGAAATGCGAAGGCGTTTGATCCGCGCGCATGTCCACGCGTCCCGTCTCCGCGATGAAAAGTCCGATGAGAATGATTGCCGCAATGGTCACCACGATGCCCAGTATGAACCCCTTCATTTATCCTCCTCCGCCGCATGAATTTCTTCGCCGCTCTGCATGAACCGCGCCGGCGCGTTGCCTGAGCAGGCCGTTTTGCTTCGCATGAGCCGCGCCTCGCTGCATTCTCTGAATGTATCCCAAAATTCCCACGCCAGAGAAGGGAATTACAAATTGAAACGATTTGTAAACGCATCGTGTCGGCGCCGTCGCGCGGTGCTGTTGCGTTCATCCGCGAATTACCCGCAAATTCCGAACCTGTCGGAACGGCGATTTTACGTTGCGCATTCACCGCAGCTGCGGCGATAATTTCCTCTGCAATCGTGGCGGACAATAATACGGATGGGTACCAAAGGAGATGCGAATGAGGAAGATGATTCTCGCAGCAATCGCCGTCTCGCTCGTGGCGCTCGGCGCGCAGGCGCAAAATAATTCTGAAAACAATCCTAAGGGCGATGTGGCCGTGGGCTACTCGCTGTTTCATCTGAACGGCGCGCGTGGCTCCGGCGTCACCACTAACGGCATCAGCGGTTCAGCTGACTATAACGTCACAAGCTGGGTCGGCATCGTTTGGGACTTTGGCGTGTACCACGGCGAGCCGCACGGAGTCGGCTACACTGCTGCGACCTATACTTTTGGCCCGCGCCTGTGGCTGCATCTCAGCGACAACCAAAAATTTCTTCCATTCGCACAGGTGCTTTTCGGCGGCTCGCACGTTCCCGGGACGAATCCGTTCGCGTTCAGCATAGGCGGCGGCACGAACATCAACATCGGCGCCAGCAGGTTCGCGTTGCGCCCGCAGCTCGATTACTTCGGCCTGCACGCCAACGGCGGCACCATCAACTCCGAACGTTTCTCCATCGGCATCGTCTACAACATCGGCGAGAGGTAACGCGCCGCTGTCCGCCTAGTCTAAGGTCGTCATCCATCGGCATCTGCCAGCGTGGAGGCTCCCTGCGCGGACGCGAGCGTGGCCGCTTCTGCCCCATCGCCCAGCCTAAAGGTGCCTAGTCTCCAGCCTAAGGGTGTCATCGATCGGCATTTGCCATCGTGGAGGCTTCGTGCCCAAGTGCAATCCTTGCCCGACGCGAGTTTTTAAATGGCAAAATTCCCCATAAGTCGCTGAGAACCCTGTCCTTACGGTCAGTTTCCTCCCGCGAACCTGCCGCTGTCCGAGCAATTGACCCAGAGGAGTCTCCATCTTACGCTTGTAGTGTTTCAACTAGAACCATTGCTGCGAAATGCAGCGCCCCTAAGCTACCCGTGGCAAACCAGCCCGGAGCCGGGATGCAGCGTAAATCGACAATAGGCAGAAACCAAAGGAGATAGTAATGAAAAAGATCATTTTTACGGCTTTTGCCCTTTCGCTCTTCACTTTGGGGGCGTATGCACAGGTCCCCAAGGCAAACATCTCGGGAGGATATTCCGACCTTCACTTGAATGGTTCCGCTGGAGCGTCAGGTATCAATCTGATCGGCTTTAACGCGGCAGCGGGCTTTAACGCCAATCGCTGGCTGGGGCTTGAGGCGGATTTCGGCCTCTATCATGGATCGCCCAGCGGCGTGGGCTTGACCGCCACGTCCTACACTTTTGGGCCGCGCTTCTCGTTCCGCGCTACCGGAATGTTCGTGCCGTACGTGCAGGCCCTTGTTGGCGGCTCGCATTTCTCGGCAGCCGGAGCTACCAGCAACCCGTTTGCTTATGGCTTTGGCGGCGGAACGCAGATCAGCATCGCGGGCGATGGCAAAATCGCTTTGCAGCCGGAGTTCGAATATATGGGCTTCCGCGCCAACGGCAGCACCCAAAATTCGGAACGCTTCTCGGTTGCGCTGGTTTACCACATCGGCGGCAAGTAAGCGCGCCGGTCGGCCATCGGTCGGCATTTTCGCATAACTGTATTCAACCCGCGCCGGGGTTCGTGCTCCTCCACGACTCCCGGCG
>DASYYQ010000048.1:0-20822 GCA_035933545.1 Candidatus Acidiferrales bacterium
CCCGCCGCCGGGCAAGCTAGGCCTTGCGGGTCGGTAAATGTGGTTGCAGAGATAGGCTGGTCAGTCAAAGCATTCATCTCACGCTGGGCGATGACCAGAGAAGTAGAGTCCATGCGATTCGCCGTGTTCAGGCCGATGGCGAAAGGAACGAGCTTGGCGACGCCGACGATGCCAATCAGCAGCACGACTGTGGCGACGAGGACTTCCATGATGGTGAAGCCGAGGTGCTTGCTTCCGCGTCTAGTCATTTTTTGTACCGTGTTTTGTGGCAGTTTTTGTGGCATGGCTGAGATTTCCATCCTTCGCTTAGCTGGCGGTTAGCTGGTCTGATGCCAGGTTCCACCGGCGTCAGCTGACCACATCTGAATGGCGCCGGAAGGCAACACGATAACGGCGCGATAGCCTGCGGTGGGAACGCTGGTGTTTTGGATACAAATCGCGTATACCGCTGGCCCGACTACTCCTGGCACCACAGCACCACGCTGGTCGAAAGCAATTAAGCCGGCCGCCGGAGCGACGCCTGTGAGCGCGCCCCCTCCGATGGCGGCAGCAATGGCCGCGGTATTGGGAACTCCTCCGATCGCCACAAAATTGCCGCTCGAGGTCAGCAGGGCCTGGTTCTCGGAAGCTTGCACGATTCCATCGTTGTAAGGAGGCCCGTTAGAGTCAGTCCAAATTTGTGTATTTCCGCTGGCAAGCACCTGGCTGCGAAAATCGATGGGCGTGTTCAGACGAATCGCTTCCATTCTGGTGAACTTCAGAGAGCTGGCAACCTGCAGCGCGGCGCTGTCCAGCTTATATGTGCGGTACGCTGCCAAACCGTAGGGTATCGCGATGGCCATGATGACAAAACCCATGGCCATAACGATGAGAAGTTCAATAAGCGTGAACCCAGCCGAGCGGCTGTGCTGGTGGTTGCGCGGGTTGCCGTCCAATGTGTGTTTGCGGTTCATGTGCCAGTCCAAAACAGCGCCTCCACGAGTGCGCGATGGTTTTTGTTCTTGAATCCGTGAGGTAGAGGAGCATTTGCTCTGCCATTCGTGTAGTACGATAAGCGTTTGATACTAATAGGTTTATATAGGGGCTTTGGAATGAGGGCAGACTTTGGCTTTATTGCGTGGGGTACAAATGTAACCGGTTGAGAGCGAGCGGGAATAGGGGCGAATCAACGGGATGGGAATAAGGCGCGAGTGGCGAGCATGAAGGAAGGCGCCGTTCCGAGTCCTGCTGGTATGAAGTTAGCAGGCGCTCGGAACGGCGGCCATTACCGGCCATTTCTTTTAATTAGAGGCGGCCACGGTCGCGGCCGGGACCGTGTGGCTTGCGATCTTGCTTCTGAGGCTTTTCGCGCCGGTCGCCCTTATTGCCGTTATTGCGGCCACCCTGCCTTCCATTCATTTGGCGATTCTGGCGGTTTTGCTGGCCGCGATTGCCACGGTCCATGTTGCCATTGCCGCGATTCGGACGACCCTGGTTCATGCGATTGTCACGATTCTGATTCATTCGCGAATCGCGATTGCCGGGCTGGCCCATATCGCGGTGGCTGAAGTCGCCAGCGCGCGGCGTAGCAGCGAAGCCGGGGCGACCATGGTTCACGGATTGCCACTGGTTGCGGTCGTGAGCGGCTTCGTCGCGGTGATGCTCTTGCTCCGGCGTGGGGTCGAAGTGGCGTTCGTGATCATACGCCATCTCTTGACGATTGGGACGGGCCTCAATGCCTCCTCGGCCATTGAAACTGGCGCGGCTTTCGAAGCGCTCGTTGACGCGCCGTTCGTAGACGTTGTGGACAATGTTGATGTTCACGTTGGTCACGGAGCGATTGTAGAAAAATTCGCCATGGCGCCATTCGCCGCCGTAAAAACCAGCGCCAGGATAGCCATAGCCGTAGTTGATTCCGCCATAGAAGCCAACGTGCGGGCCCCAGTAGCCGCGGTGCCAGAGATAGACGCCGTCAGCGAAGCCCCAATAGCCAGGAGTCCAGAGAAAGCCGGGACGTGGCGCGAGGACCCATGTTCCAGGGACCCAGTAGTAGCCGTCGTCGCCATAAGCCCAGTAGCCGGGCACCCAGATATAGCGCGGGCCGGGACAGATGGGCTGCGCGTAAACGGGCAGCGGCGGCGGGCCAATGCGGACAGAGATTCCAACGGCAACCTGGGCGTGGGACGTGGCCGGAATTGCCAGTATTACGAAGGGCAGCAGAAACAAGGTCAAAAAGCGAAATTTGCGCATCATTGTGGTCACCTCGCTGCGTCATTTGCCGGGCAATAGATGAAACACCCCGGGAAGCGAAAAGTTGTGCCGCGATGATCTTGCGGCGCTGGCTGCTGAGCTGAGTGCGTTCCAGCGTAGCGTTTGCGCGGGGTGTGTTCAAGGACAGGGATTCCGGGGCGTGTTCAAAAAGTAAGACGCGTTGGCTCGAATTCGAAGGCAGTCTCCGGAGTTGATGAAGCGGGGAAAATGAAGGCGAAAGCGCAGCTCTCAAGAGCAGAGAGCCACGCTTTCCCTGAGGGGATTGCTTGCTTCGAGTCAGAATTGATAACTGATGGTGCCGTAGGTTGAGAGCGGCGCGCCGGGATAGACGAGGATCTGGCCCTGCGTGTTGCCGCCGAAATAGCCGCCACTGGAGATGTATTCGTAGTTGTTGTATTCGGTGTTGAACAGGTTCTGGAGACCGATGCTCAGATTTACATTCTTAATGGGCGAGCCGGTAAACGAAATGTTCGCCGTGGTGTACGACGGCATCGTGGCGTTGTCCGGCGCACCCGTATTGTTGTTGAACATATGCTGCGAGCCGGTATAGTTCACCCAGAAGCGCGGCTCGATGAGCACGTGGTCGTTGTGCATGATGCCGTAGTACACGCCGCCGTTCAGCGTCACATTCGGCACGTAAGAAACCGGCAAGTTGTTGTAGCAAGTACCCGCAGGCGGGGCCAAGCACGGGGCCGACGGTGGATTGCCCGCATTATACTTCGTAAATTTCGAAGCCTCGCCGCTGATGTTTAGGAAGAAATGCAAGTTCGAGAGCGGGTCATCGTCGAAGAAGGCGTCCACACCGTGATACGTTGAATTGCCGCCAGCGGTCATTTCGACGAGACCTGCCGTTTCGAAGTCGATTTCCTGATTGAGGTAATCCAAGTGGTAGTAAGAGAAGCCCATTACGAAGTTCTTCAGGGCCGGCGCATCGGTGAAATGCATTTTGAAGCCGGCCTGGCTGTACTTCCCTTTGGCCAGAAGGTAAAAGTTGGGGTCGACGCTCTGGAACATTCCGCCACCGCCGCCGAGAGAGGGAGAATGGTATTCCGTCGAGTAACCGCCATAAATCGTCAGCCATGACGTGGCCATAAAGCCGGCACTGACGGAAGGCTCGACGCCGCCCTTTCCTTGATGTTCGCCGCAGATAGAGCCCTGGTCTTTAGCGTTCGGAGGGCCAAAGAGGTTGTAGTATGGATCGGTCCCCGGCCCTGGAGGAAAGAGCGAGCAGTGCGTGCTCATTACCACACCCGGAGCGAAGTTAAAGTCGCGCGCGGCCTGGTCGGAATAACCAGTGCGGAAACCAACGAAGCGAATTCCTGGATGGATGTGCAGCCGGGGAATGGGATGGAAATCATCGTCGACGTAAACAGCGGCATCGTCCTGGTTAAAGTAGCCGGAGCGGAATTTCCCCTGCTGGTTCACCGTTGCGGTAGCGCCGTTTCCACCCATTGTCGGGTCATAGAAGTTATTGTGGGTATTGTAGAGCTCGTGGATGAAATAGGCCCCAGCGCCGAGGGTGTTCAAGGGCAGAACTTTCGAGACCTGTACTTGATCGCCAAAAGCGTCGCTATAGGGATTATTCCACTCATTAATCTGGCCCGGCGAAGCGAAAATATCCGCGAGGCGGCGGTGGAAGCGGCGAATATGCATGTACCAGGTCATGTTGGTCACTGTAGTGGTGGCGTTCAGGGCCAGATTTTCACGAGCATAGAGATTCCACATCTCGTTGGTGTCGTACTTATTGTAATCGCTGAAGGGCAGCGTGCTGTAGAACCCGCTGGTGGCCTGGCTGTAATGGATACCACTGGATTCGAGGACGCCCTGATCCGTAATTGGAATCACCTGGGCGCGGTAGCCGCCAGACTTGGCGAAATAGCTACCCAACTCGAAGCTTCCGGCGTTAAACATGCGGATGGTCTTGACGAAAACGGCGCCATCACGCGCGCGATTGGCGAATCCGTCGGGTGCCGAGCGAAAACTGTCGCCGTTGCCCACGCCGCCGCCGACAACGGTGGACCAGCCGTGGAAATTGCCGGTGTTCGCGACAAAAGCGATGTTTTTTTGATTGAAGCTGCCGTAGGTGGCCTGCACGCTGACGTGAGGACTCACGGTAGGTTGAATTGGAGTGAATTCGACCTGGCCGCCGATATTGTCATACCAACGATCCGAGGGATCTCCCGGACCATAGGTCACCGCCAAATTTTGCATGAGCAAATTTTGCGGCAGGGTGGCGGATTGCCAGAGACCGGTGGCCACGTCGCTGACTGGAACGCCGTCAAAAGTGATCCCGAGGGAGCCGGGCGCGGTAAATCCGGTGTTCTCGCCGGCCCAGCCCTGATGGACACCGTTGAGCTGAATCGTGTATTTGGTGGCCCCGGTGTTGTTGTAGCCAATGACGTTGGCGCCGGGCGTGTACGAAATCATCTGCGCTCCTCCGGCCAGCGGGCCCGCTGCGTCAAGCTGTTTGCGATCCAGGACGCGGAGGGACTGGTCCGAAAGCAGTACGTCGGTGCGCGTGGGCATGGGGCGCGCGCCGGGCACAACCGTGCCGCGAACGACCACAGATTGCGACAAAGTTTCGATTTCCAATTTTGCGTTCACGGTAACGGAGGATTGCGTTGCGAGCGACACCTGTTCGGTGAAAGGCTGAAATCCAGCCTTCTCGACGGTGACCAGGTACCGATCGGGAGGAAGATGATTCATGGTGAAGGTGCCGTCAGCGCCGGTGCTCGCGTGGGATACGGCGCCAGAGGAGAGATTGTTTGCGGAGACGGTAGCGCCGGGAACGGCGGCGCCAGATTCATCCAGCACCTTTCCAGTAATGGTGCCGGTGCCCTGAGCGAGGGTCATCATGACGCAGCTCAGGAAGACAGTGCAGAGAGTAATGAGTTTTCGGCTCAAGGGAGCATTCCTCCATGATTTAGAATGGCTAAGACGGGCGGATACTCGCGCACGCGGGCCGCGCGAATCATCACAGCCGCGTTAAAATTGTGTTAACGAACGAGAAACTGGTGAATAGCCGGGATCAGTTCGGGGAAGGGATCCCAGACGAGCGGGACGCCCCCGGGACGCAGAGCGGAAATGAACTGTTCTCTCAGTCAAACCCGAAGGGTAAGCTCACGATTGCAAAGTATTCGGCAGACTAACAGCACGGGATAACGATTTAAGAACGGCGCTCGGCAAAAAGAAAAGGCACTCCGATGAATTGGAGCGCCTTTTCACGGTCCGAAAAAACCTCACGTCAGTCCCGATAAAAAACAATCGGGACGGGACGTGAACTACGGAAATACTGCTTAGTACATGCCGCCCATGCCGCCGCCAGGGCCACCCGGCGCCCATGCCCCTACGATGTCACAGCTGATGGAAGTAAGTTCGTCGTAGCCACGCAAACCGCGTCGAAGACCAAGCAGTCGCTGACCCTCGTCGTCAACTGGTCGGCGCTGCTGAAGAACGCTGACAAGTGACGAGCAGGCGAAAAGCAGTGGTCGCAACGAGCAAAGACTAGGATTAATGCTGGACGCAATCCTCCGCCGCTGCGGGCAGGCTCGGAATGAGAATATCGTTGCCAGCGGCACAAAATGGCGCCGACCTGAAGGCCGCCGCTACGATGCCGCGCAGCAAAGCCGAAGGAGAACGCTCGGCTGACGGCGCGAGCGCGACCGCGCTTTCACGGCTCACTGCTTTATTCCTTCTCCTTGATCCACCGCAGCCCAGTGCGCTCCATCCTTGGAAGTTTCAATCGCCACTTTGACGCGGCCTGGCGGCTGCCACTGGTAGACAATGCGTTCGCCGGCCTTCTTGCCCGGAACTGCTTTCCGCCCATATTCAATCCACGTGTTGCCGTTAATGTCCATGCGCGAAACGAACGGTTTGTCGCCGTGCTCGCCGCTGGCGTACAGCTCATAGTGCCAGTAACTCTTGTCCGCGCTGTTGTAAGTGTCCACCACCAGCGATTCCACGGGTTTGCCCGACCACACGTTGCTGAACGTGCATTCCAGGTACAAATGATTCGGCGACCACTGGCAATCTTCATTCCATGTCCACGCGCCCGGCTTGCCCGATTTTGTTTTCGTCGTGCCGTGAAAGACCCATCGCCCCACGGAGATGTCGAGTTTCTGAACTTCGGGAGAAAGCGGCGGTCCGCCCGCCTCCAGCACCGGCGCGAACGCGCCCGCCAATGCAATCGCGGCGCTGCAAATCGCCAACAACAACAGCCTGCCTTTCATAGCAGCCTCCATTCGCTCGTGCATTTCAGTCCGCCAACGCGGCGCTCATCATAACACTGAACTCCTGTCTACCAGGAAGCAGGAACGGCCGCGATCGAGTCGCCGTCGGCAAACTCATGGCGCAGCAATTCAAATCCCAGTAAAATAACTGGCGGAACTTTTTTCGGCGACGGGATGCGGCGCTCGCTGCCTAAATATTCATTCGAAGCATCATTCGGAGGGCAATCATGCTCAAGACTCGCGGGAACAGAATCACCTGGCTTGGACACGCCACTTTCAAAATCACGCTCGCAAACGGCAAAGTCGTTTTGCTCGAGGGCTGGGTGGATGGAAATCCTGCTTGCCCCAAAGATGCGAAAAAACTGGACCGCGTCGATACCATTCTGCTCACTCACGGCCACAGTGACCACCTCGGCGACGCCATTTCCATCGCAAAGAAATTCAAGTCGCAAGTCTTCGCTATCTTCGAAACCGCCGCTTGGCTCGAATCCAAAGGCGTAAAAAACGTCACCGGCATGGGCAAGGGAGGCACCGTGAAAGCCGGCGAAATCGAAGCCACCATGGTCCACGCCATTCACTCCAACAGCATTCACGATGGCGACAAAATGACTTATGGCGGCGAACCAGCGGGATACATCGTGCGCCTGCCCGGTGGGCTCACCATTTATCACGCCGGAGACACCGCCGTCTTCGGCGACATGAAGCTCATCGGCGAATTGTACGCGCCCGAAGTGGCCATGCTACCCATCGGCGATTTTTACACCATGGGACCGCGCGAAGCTGCTCACGCCATTCGACTGCTCAACGTCAAGCACGTCATTCCCATGCATTACGCCACTTTTCCCGTCCTCACGGGCACTCCTGAGGAACTAAAAAAACTCACGCAAGACATCGCCGGCCTCGAAATCCACGCCATCAAGCCCGGCGAAAGTCTCGCCTGATGGTTTACCGCCCGTTCCTTCTGCGCGGCCTGGCACACCTTATTTTTTCCGCGACTCTTGCTATAATTTAATCGTGCTGTCATCTGGTATTTACAGTTCTCATCCAGCCTAGTAAAGTTTGTTGTTTCCATGGCAACATCTGGCGTAACCATCGAACCCGCTGCGAAACCGGAAGAGAAGCGGCCCAAGCCCGCCGCGCGCTCTTATTCCGGCGCCCTCGTCGTGGTGGAGGGGATTGACGGCTCCGGCAAAAGCACGCAGCTCCATTTGCTGAAGCGCTGGCTCGAAGTCGGCGGCTACCGCACCTATTTCACGGAATGGAATTCTTCGCCTCTCGTCAAATCGGCTACGCGTCGCGGCAAGAAGCGCCGGCTGCTCACACCGGTCACCTTTTCTCTGATCCATGCTGCGGATTTTGCCGACCGCTACGAACGCCAAATCCTTCCGCTGCTGCGCAGCGGCCATCTGGTGCTTGCCGATCGCTACATCTACACCGCATTTGCGCGCGACGGCGCTCGCGGCTGCCCCGTCGACTGGCTGCGCAATCTTTATCAATTCGCCGTAATTCCCGACGTGGCTTTTTATTTTCGCGCTCCTCTGGAGATCGCCATTCGCCGCATTTTGAGCGGCCGCCCGCGCCTGAAATATTATGAAGCCGGCATGGACCTCGGCCTTTCTCTCGATCCCGTCGAGAGTTTTACCAAGTTTCAAGGCCTGACTCTGGCGCGCTACGACCAAATGGTGCAGAGCGACAATTTCGTCCTGATGGACGGGACTTTACCTGTGCATCAGTTGCAGCAGAAGATGCGCGACATCGTCGCAGGCCACATTGAACTGAAGCGCTTCAAGGAGGCATGACCGTCAAGCGCTGCAACAGTTCAGCGCGCGCCGCATACGCAGAGGGTGAATGACAGAACCAGTTAAACGCGATTCCGCTGCCGGCGACGGCCAGGAAGTGTTCGAGTCGACTGGCGATGCCGAGGTAATGCAAACCGGCTTCGGCGAGCCAATGCTTCCGCGCCCGTCTATGGGTCTGCCCACGCGCGACCGCAGCGAACTCAGCGGCCACCTCATCGTGCTCGAAGGCACAGACGGCTCCGGCCGCTCCACGCAGATTGCCCTGCTCACCGAATGGCTCGAATCGCAGGGCTTCGCCGTGCAGACGATGGGCCTGCGCCGCTCTTTTCTGATTGCCAAGGACATTGATACTTTGCTGGCGAGAAATTCCGTCACTCGCTACACGCTGGCGCTGATGTACGCCACGGATTTCTTCGACCAGCTGGAAAGCCGCATCCTGCCCGCGCTCCGTTCCGGCATGGTTGTGCTGGCTGACCGTTACTATTACACGCTCATCGCCCGCGCCGCCGTGCGCGGCCTGGAGCACGAATACCTTCACCGCATTTACGATTTGGCGCTTGCCCCCGACCTTACTTTTTTTCTGAACGTGCGCCCGCAAATTTCCTTCGAGCGCGAATTTCAAAAATCTCCGGCCATCAGTTTTTGGGAAGCGGGCCGCGACCTGCATCTTTCCGACGACCTGTACGATTCGTTCATCACCTACCAGACCATGATCCGCAAAGAATTTGTGGCCCTCGCGAAAAAGCACGGATTCGGCACGCTCAACGGCGAAAATTCCGTTCGCACCGTCAACGCCGATTTGCGAAAGCGCATCGCCACTTATCTGGGTATTCGCAACATTCGTTATCGTCCTTCACATTCCCTGGTGCATCTCTGGCAATAACCTTGGCCGATCCCGTCCGCATCGCCGCCATTGACGCAGGGTCAAACGCAATCCGGCTGGTCATCGCCCAAGCGTCATCGTCTTCAGAAATCGAAATTCTCGAATCGGTGCGCGCTGCTGTTCGACTCGGCCATCGAGCGTTCACCAACCGCCGCCTCAGCCGGCCTACTATGGACAATGCCGTCCGCGCGTTTCGCCGTTTTCGCGCGCTTTTGGACCACTACGGTGTGCAACGCTATCGCGCTGTGGCTACCAGCGCCGCGCGCGAGGTGCGCAATCGCGACATTCTTCTGCGCCGCATTCGCCGCGCTGCCGATATTGACCTGGAAGTGATCGGCTCCTCCGAGGAGGCGCGGCTGGTTCGCTCCGCGATACTCGCCTCAGTAGGCGAAAAGCTTTCTCCGCGATTGATTGTCGATCTGGGCGGCGGAAGCCTCGAAATCAGCTTGCTCCGCAAGCGCGTCCCGGAAAAAATCTTGGCGCTTCCGCTCGGGAGCGTCCGCCTGATTGAAACGCAGGGGATTTATGGCGCCCTCAGCGAAGACGAATGCGAGCGCGTGCAGCATCGCGTCTTTTCCTTGCTGCAGAGTGTCTGGCCGCATCCGCCTGATCTTTCGAGCGCCCTCGCGGTCGCTTCGGGAGGAAATGCCGAAGCCCTTGCGCGCATTACTCCCGGCCCAAAATTAAATGGCATGCCCTCCGTGAATCTGCGCCTGCTGCGCGAACGCTTGTGGGGAATTTTGGGTTTGAATATCGAAGAGCGCATGGAGGAATTGCATGTGCGCCGCGATCGCGCCGAAGTCATCGGGGTTGCCGCCATCGTGTTCGCCGCTCTTTCGCGGTGGCTGCGTCTGCGCATGATGCTCGTTCCCGGAGTGGGCGTGAAGGAAGGAATCCTGTGGGATTTGGCTGCGGCGCATTTTTCAGAGCTTTCGCCGGGCGCCTATGCCGCGCGTTTTCAGCCATTGCTCCGCGAAGCGCGCCGCGTGGCCGGGCGTTTTCACTGCGACGCGCCGCACGCCGAGCAGGTTCGCAAACTCGCTGCGGATCTCTACGACCAACTGGCGGCGGTACATCAGCTTCCGTATGAACTTCGCCTTTCGCTCGAGATGGCTGCTATTCTCCATGAGGTTGGCCGCGCCATCAGCGCTAATTCCTATCACAAGCACGGCGAATACATCATTCGCCACGCGCATATGGATGGTCTTTCGGAAGCTGACCGCGTCCTGGTTGCCTCTTTGATTCGCTATCAGGGAAATTCCGATCCCGATCCGCAGCACAAACTGTATTCATCGCTTGGCCCGCGCCGCCGCAAACAGGTCCGCGCTTTGACGGCCATTTTGCGCGTCGCCATTGCTCTCGACAAAGACCGCCGCCGCGCCGTTCAGAATGTGCATGTGTTGGCTGGGCGCAAGGAAATTCGCATCCGCCTTTACTCCTCGGATCGCGCGCCTCTGCGACTTGCGGATCTCCGCCGGGCAGCCGAATTATTCGAGAAGGAATTTGGCTATCATGTCCGTTTTGGCCGCGCCCGCGCGCTTCATGAATCCGAGAAATCCTCGACGCGTTCGCACCGCGCCGCTTAATCGGCCCAGCAGTTCAAATTGTTGACGCTTGTTTAGCTCTGAGGAGAGAATGGTGCTGGCATGAAATTGCATATTTTTCGCCATGGAATCGCCATCGATCGCGACGACCCCGCGTCTCCGCCGGAGGCCGACCGTTTCCTCACTCCAAAGGGAATCACCCGCACCCAGGCCGCCGCGCAAGGCTTTAAATCACTGGGCGTCAAACCTGACTTAATCCTGACCAGCCCGTTTTTGCGCGCGGTACAGACGGCGGAAATTGCCTGCGAAGCGCTCGGCTATCCGGTAAAAAAATTGCGGCAGATTGATGCGCTGAAGTCCGAAGCGAAGCCTGCGGAATTGTTCGATGAACTTTCGGGGCTAAAAGCCGAGGAAGTGATGTGCGTGGGACACGCGCCCAATGTAGATGCAGTGATAGCCTTTGCCGTGGGCAGCCATTCCGCTTTCACGGCGCTCAAAAAAGCGGGCCTCGCGACGCTCGAAATCGAATCCTTCTCTCCACCGAGCAGCACGCTTGTCGGAATTTATTCTTCCAAGGCCCTGCGCCTTCTCGCGAAATAGCTTCTGATTCAAGCGGCGGCTGTCTTGGTCTTCGCTGGTACAGCCTGCAGCGGCGCTCCCATTCCCGCTGTTCCTGGCGTGATAATAATCGGCCGGCCGCAGGCAATTTCCAGCAGATGTTTGGCATTCGCCAGTTTCGACAGCAGCGGCTCCTCGCCATCGAATCCGTAAGCGCGGATCATCACGCCTTCCAGCGTAGTGTCCACTTGGAGCCTTCGAATCGTGTTCGGGCTCTGCTCGAACGCGTTTGCCAGCCGCAAAATTCCGGAAAGCAAAATGGTGGCGTGCTGGAATGACGAAGGCAGTTCGCGGAACTCTTTGTGCTTCGCCTGCGGCACCGCTTTGCGATGATAACGCGCCGCCACGGCCACCAGTTGCCACTCTTGCGGAGTCCATCCGATCGGCGGCGGCAATTTTCGAATCAAGCGATAGGAATTTTTGTGATGCCCTTTGTCTCCGTCGATTCTGCCGGCGTCTTCCAGCAGCGCAGCCGCCTGCACGACGTAGCGCGCCCGCGAAGTCGGCAGGCCAACCGCGAAGCCGCGCGCATCCAATGTATCAAACAGTTCCGCCGCCAAATCCGCAACGCGCTGCGAATGGATGAACTCCGGCGTGCGGAAGCGCGACCACGCCGCAAGTTGCGCCAAAATCGCCTTGTCTAATCCATCTCCCGAGGGCAGCGAAGCTCTCCATTTAAGCCATACGGAATCTTTTCGCGACGTTTTTGCCGCGTACTGCGCCAGCTTTTTTTTCCTCTCGCGATTGATGGCCGCTTTCCAAACCACTTTTTTCTCGCTGGACACCGCGGGCCTCAGTGCCTTCAATTTGCCCCACAGCACATCCAGATCGTGCACATCGCCCAGCAAATTTTGCAGCTCTTTCGGCTCGCGAGCCCATTGCTCTTTTAGCGCCGGCAGAAAAATCTCCACCGTATAGCGCAGCTTCTTCAACGCGACGCGGGTGCGGTGATAGCCGATTTTCGAGCGGCTGCGCATGGCGAAGCGGTGGCGTTCGTGCGCTTTTTGCCAGCGTTCCAACGCGACATATTGCAATTCAGCACTGTCCGGCAAAAACGTATTCGCGGGCGGGGCTAATTCCCCCTGCCACGATTTCCATTTCTGCTGGTCGAAATTTTTGAGCGCGGCGGCTGCATCTTTCTTGAATTTTTCCTGCTCGCCCTCGATGCATTTCCGCAGCGCCGCGCCGGTTTTGTCGCGGGCGACTTCCAATTTTTTCAGCAATTCGAGTTGCACTTGCGCATCGCGCAACCCGCCCAGATTCTTGAGCAGTTTTTTGGCGGCGCTCTTCATTTTTTTCCAGGCGGGGTGGGGGTCGAACTCCGCCAGCGCGTCTTCAATGGCCAGGCAGCGGCGCAGCGCCGTGCGCAAGTCGTGAATATCGTCGGCGGCCAAGTTCTTTGCGGCCTTTTTGCGCTCCTTCAGGGCGCGCGGCATCCAGTGGGCCAGACCGTAGTCGGATTTTGTGCTGACGGCGGTTTCGCCGTTCAAATTAGGCTCTCCTGCAGATGTCAAAAGTCCTCAAAATTATCGATTAGAAATTATCAGGTGTATTATTTTCAGTAACTTAGCTCGATTTCTAATTTCGCATTGTCAATCAGAAATTCAACGACCACCTAACGCTGCCCGGTCCTCTCACCAGAGAAGTCCTGTTTGTTTTCGAGGTTGCTTTCGAGGTGGACTTTCGACCAGCATGCAACCGCTCCCTCTACTGAATAACGCTAGCATATCTTCGCCGTTGAAGGTAGGCCCCCTGTGGAAAATTGGAAGAGCAACACGAATGGGTCCTCTTTGTTACGACTAAGAAAATCGAACTGCCCCACCGTCTTGATTCCTTCAGGTTGTTCAGTTGCGAGTTCCTGCTGTATACTCTCGCATTTGCGCGTGTCAATTCTTGGGAGGAGCACTTATAACATGATGCGAATTTCACGGTTTGCGTATTGGGCGCTGGCTTGCGTCAGCGTGCTGGCATTTACGTTGAGCGCCGCGGCGCAGGTTAATCCCGAACTCTATTCCGGCCTCAAATGGCGCAATGATGGGCCTTTTCACGGCGGCCGCATCTCCTCCGTCACCGGCGCCATTGGCCAGCCCGGCGTGTTCTACTTCGGCGCGCCCCAGGGCGGCATTTGGAAAACGACCAGCGCTGGCGTCACGTGGTTCCCGATCTTCGACCAGGTGAAGAGCGTGGATAGCGTGGGCGCGATTCAGGTTGCCCCCTCGAATCCCGACATCGTTTATGCCGGCGCCGGTGACCCCATAGGCGGGAGTCTCGGCAACGGGATGTGGAAGTCCACCGATGCGGGCAAGACCTGGCAGCACATCGGCCTGGAGGACACCGTTAAGATTGATCGCATCCTGGTCGACCCCACCAATCCCAATCTGGTGATCGTCTCCGCGCTCGGCGACGACACGCACAACGGCGGGGGCATCTACCGCTCCACCGATGGCGGGCAGACTTGGACGAACGTCCTTAAGAGGCCCGACGGCTACGATGGCACACGTGAAGTGGAGTACGCATATGACGATCCCAGCGTCATGCTGGCCGACACGCAGGGCACGGGCGGTTTTCGCTTCGGCCCACCTTCCAAGACGAAGCCCAAGCCGCCGCTGATGTTCAAATCCACCGATGAGGGCCAGACTTGGACGCAGATCAAGATTCCGGCCTTCCCGGGTCGCGTTGCCGTGGCGATCGCCATGCACACGAATGGGCAGCGCATCTACATCGTGGGCAATCCCATAGAAAAGGGCTCGGGGCTGTTTCGGTCTGATGACGGCGGCGCCACCTGGAAGCACATGGCGGGCGATGACACGCGCATCGGCAACGGCCAGGGCTCCTATAGCAGCGGCGTTTTCGTGGATTCGCAGAACCCTGACATCGTGTACACCGTGAGCACTGCTATGTACCGCTCCATTGATGGCGGCGTGACCTTCCACGCCTTCAAAGGCGCGCCGGGCGGCGAGGATTACCACAAAGTCTGGATCGATCCCACGAACGGCAAACGCATACTGGTGGGCACAGACCAGGGCGCCAGTGTGAGCCTCGATGGTGGCCAAACGTGGAGCCTCTGGTACACTGAACCCATCTCGCAGGTGTACCACGTCGCCACCGACAGCCAGTATCCCTACTGGATCATGGCTTCGCAGCAGGACACTGGTGCGGTGATGATCAGCAGTCGTGGCACCTGGGGCCAGGTCAACTTCACCGACTGGAGCCCGCTACCCTCTTCCGAATTTGGCATCATCACGCCCGATCCCCAAAGCCCGCATATCCTCTATGGAGTGGGGTACGGGCCCGGAGGCGGTGGTGGCAGCGATCTGATCAAAATTGATATGTCGACCGGGCAGTGGCAGAACGTGGCGCCCAACTTTGGCGCTGATGCCACCAAGTATCGCAGCAGTCGCGATTTCCAGAAGGAGTTCGACACCGCTTTCGACCCCAGCGCTCTGTATGTCGCCTACCAGTGCCTGCTGGTTTCGCGCGACGGCGCCCATTCGTGGAAGCCCTTCAGCCCCGATCTCACGACGCCCAAGGGCAAGCCCGAGGTAGCCTGCGGCACGCCCTTGCCGCCGCCGCAGCCGGCACCCCAACCGCCGCCGAAGCAGGGGCCAACGCCGAAGGCAACGCCGAAACAACAGCCGACACCGCCGAGCTTCCCACCTCCCGAACCCTCGATCAATGACTTCTCGATCTCGACTGTCAAGCGGGGCGTGGTCTGGACGGTGAGCAGCAATAGCCAGATCTGCAACACTATGGACGGCGGCAAACACTGGAACAACGTCAGCAACATCACAGACGAACCGCCGCACGCCCACTTAAACACAATAGCTGCCGGCGATGACGTCAATACCGCGTATATTACCGGCCGGATCGCCGGCGGGCGCGGGGAAACAGTGCCCGCTAGTGAGGACGCTGATGTGCCGCTGATCTGGCGGACAACCGATGGCGGTAAGACATGGACGAGCATCGTCAACGGGCTGCCCCGCGACGAGCGTACGGGAAGCTGGGTGAACATTCTGCGTGCCGACCCTGAGCAGCCTGGCCTGCTCTTCGCCGGTACCGAGACGACCGTGTACGTCAGCTTCGACAACGGCGATCACTGGCAATCGTTGCGTCAGAACCTGCCCAGCACCTCGATTCGCGACCTCGTCATTCACACCGATGACCACATGAACGACCTAGTGATTGGCACTTATGGGCGTGGATTCTGGATTCTGGACGATATGACCCCTTTGCGCGAGATCGCCGCCCACGCGCAGGCAATCAGCTCGTCCTCCGCCTATCTTTTTAAGCCTGAGGAGGCCATTCGCGCGCGCATCAATAGCAACTGGGATCAGCCCACGTCAATCGAAGTGCCACATGCGCCCAATCCGTCTTATGGCGCGATTGTGGATTATTACCTCAGCCAGAAGCCTAATGGGCCGATCCAGTTGCAGGTCTTCGACTCCCACGGCGATCTGGTGCGGACCATATCCAGCACATTGCCTCCGCCGATCGAGGGCCAGGCTTATCCTCGATACTGGCTGGCCTCTCCCCAGTCGCGCGCGCTTACGACCGATGTTGGACTGAACCGGGTCAACTGGGACTTGCACTATGACGACCCGCCCGCCTTGCGGCAAGACCTCGAAAACCAGATGAACATGGTGGCCGGAAGCGTAACGCCTGGTCCGCACGGGCCACAGGTGATCCCCGGGGTTTATACGCTCAAGCTTACTGTGGACGGCAAGGTCTACACGCGTGAGGTTACCGTTATGAACGACCCGCGCGTCGGCCAGGGTCCTAAGCTTATGGCGGCTCTGCGCGCCCAGAATCAGCTCACGATGCTCGCGTATCACGGGATGCAACAGAGCTACGAAGGCCGTAACGAAGTGGAGACTGTCAAGGAGCAGCTTGCCTCTCTGATGAAGGGAAGTCTGCCCAGCGATGTCGCGTCGCAGGCCAAAACGCTCGATCACAGTTTAGACAAAGTTGGCGGCGAGATGCCGACTGGCCCCTTCGCTTTCTTCCGGCGCGCCGCTCCTAAGCCTGGTGAGCTGCAATCTTTCCTTACGCTGAACGATGACTACAACACGATGGTCAGCATGATGCAGGTGGGCCTGGACATGGCGCCCACTCCCACCCAAATCGGCACCTGGGAGAGCGACTGCAGCAACTACAACCGCACCGTGGATGCGTGGAAGTCGATGCAGCAACAGATCGGCGATTTCAACGCCGTACTGGCCAAAAATAACCTTCAGCAGCTCAAGGTCGGGCCCACCAAGCTCACCGGCGAGTCGTGCAGTTTTAAGCCCAGCGCGAAGTGAGTGGGAGGCCAGAAGCCGTCTCACAAATATCGAGACGCAAGGAGCGCCGCACTTCGTGGTAAATTCGCCTCTGGAGGAGAGGCTCTTGAAAAAGGATGCGGGTGCGGCGGGGCGGAAAATCCTGGTGATTGACGTAGGCGGAACGCACATCAAAGTGCTGGCGACAGGGCAGCGCACGCCGCGCAAAGTGGTATCCGGGCCCACAATGACCCCGGGCAAGATGGTCAATGACGTCAGGCAAATGACGCGCGGCTGGAAATATGACGTGATTTCCATGGGCTATCCCGGGCCGGTAGTTTTGGGACGTCCGCTGCACGAGCCATGCAATCTGGCAGGCGGCTGGGTGGGCTTCGATTTTCACAAGGCGTTTGGCAAGCCGGTGAAAATGGTGAACGACGCGGCAATGCAGGCGCTGGGCAGTTATCACGGTGGCCGAATGCTTTTTCTCGGACTGGGGACAGGGCTCGGGTCGGCGATGGTGGTGGATGGGATTGTGCAGCCGATGGAGCTGGCGCACCTGCCGTACAAAAAAGGAAAAACTTACGAGGATTATATTGGATTGCGCGGGCTGGAGCGCTCGGGAAAGAAAAAATGGAGAAAGCATGTTGCAGATATTGTCGGGCGGCTGCAAGCGGCGATGGAGCCGGATTACGTGGTGCTCGGCGGCGGCAATGTGAAGAAATTGAAGGCGCTGCCGAAGGGCGTTGAGCGCGGCGACAATATGAACGCGTTTCGCGGCGGCTTTCGTCTGTGGAGCGGCGAAGCGTCAAAAATTCCGGCGCGCGTGACGAAGAGAAATTCTTCATAAAAATAGGCAGCGGCCAGTTTTGAATTTTGGCTGCTATCGTCACGATCAAGAAAATTCAAACTGACGCTCTACGGAAAATCGCCTTGCGGTTTTTTTCCGACGGGTGACGCGGTATGATTCTTCACGCACATTGTTCGCCCAGCGAGTACAACTTCGCCGTAAAATATCGAATCGAACCAACGACCTTGATGTTCTGAGCTGATGTTCTGGCCAATGCACTGAAGCGCGAGATTCGCGGCGAGGGAACTAGGCGCGAGCCCAGCGAAGTAAATCGGCGTTGACGCAAACGAAACCATGAAATCAATCCTGGAGGAAAGGTTTTTGAGAATGAAGGGAATTGTTTTCGGTCTACTAGCCGCAACTATCGGAGTCCTGCCGGCCTTTGGGGGGACAGGGGCGCCGACGGCAACGCCGCCGTCTTCGTCATCATTGTCGCCACAAGCGTGCCCCGCCGGAAAACCAGTGACCGCGTTCAAGCTGCTGGTTCAGCCGGCGAAAGATGGCGAGGCATTGCCAGTGCGGACGGTGAACATCATCAAACCGGGCGAAGAATTAATTTATGAGCCGGTGCCGCTGTATCCAAAAGGCGAAGGAGGCGCGAGGGTTGCGATTTTGCTGGCGGCGGCTTCAGGAAAAGACGCGGGGCACATTGCGGTTCTCGAGGTGAAACCGGCGAAACTGCCCGCGGCTTGGGAAGTTCCGGTGCAGGCATCGGTAGTCGGCGTGGTTTTTGGCCCGAATGGTTTGAACGAGGGCAAGATCAATAAGCTGGTGAAAAAAAATCCTGAGCTGGTGATGCACCTGAGCGATTACGTGGAGCAAACTTCAAAAGTGGAAGCTCTGGTGCAGGCGCTCTCGAAATACCAGCAGGCACCTTCGGGATCGAATAATCTGCAAGCGGCGCTAGGACAATTTTCGCAGCAATACGGAGTTGCACTGCCCGCGCTGAACAGCGGCACTTCGTCGGACCAGCAAGCGCAACAACTGTTGCACGCGCTGCTGCCGGCGTTTTCGAGCGATCCGCTGGCGCAGCGGTCTATGGCGCAACAGGGCACCGGACTTGCGGCGTCCGTGGCGACATTTTTCATGGGGCCGCAGTTCGCGGTGGCTGCGGGGGGCGCGGTGCTGCTGGGGCAGTTGCATGCGGCGTTGTTCCCGCGCGCGGAATTTCGCACAGCATTTGCGGAGCATAAAGCTCCATCAGGAATGGATTTGTGCGCGGACAAAATGGCGCCAGTGAAAGCGCATACGCGAGTCGCTTATCTTTGGGCAGCGCCTGTGCCAAACGCCACAGCGCCGACGGTGTTCGTGGCGGGAAAGGCGCGCATCGCGGCAGGCTGGAAATCGTCAGTGGAAGTGAAATGCGCGAGCGCTTCTCAGTTGCGGCTGGTGGGACGCGCGCGAGATTGGCACCTGGTTTCCGCGGCGGCGAATGTTGCGATTCCGGTGAGCGTGAGCATCGGTCCGCAGACGGATTTTTTGGCGCTGGATTTGACGCGCGCGAAACTTCCTGCTGGTGAATATCATCTTACGGCGAAATGGGATTGGACGCCGATGAGCGTCGCGGGCAACGTGCAGGTGGTGAATTTTGCGGACTATTCTTCGGCAAAACTTTCCGCGGCGTCGCGCGATCATTTGGTGAGCGGCGCAGGAACCGTGAAGCTGGCAGTTGCGGGCGCGGATTTCGAGTTTTTAAGGGGCGTGAGTTTGCTGCATGCGAGCGGCGCTCGATCGCTAGTGGCGCGGCTGCCTTTTTCGTTCGCGAGCGGTGAACAAAGCGGCGAGCAAATGAGCGTGGCCGCAGATGTGGATACGAGCCAGTTGGCGGCGGGAGCCTACTTGCTGCAATTAACTCAGCTCAATGGGAAAACGCGCGACATTGGAGTAACGGTGCATCCCGCGAATCCAACGCTTGCGCATCTGCCGCTGCGCGTGAATCTGGGCGAGGCGAAGCAAACGGTCGAGCTTCACGGAACAGCGCTCGGGCATATCGAAAAAATCACCAGTGAAGGCGCGACGTGGACGCTCGCGCCAGCGGACGACAGGGCTTCTGCCGCAGACGAGCGCGATGCAACAATTCACCTCGGTTCGAAAGAGAAAAAGGGAGCGCTCATCGACGCGAAAGTATTTGTGGCGGGAATCGAGGAGCCGCTGGAATTCTCAGGGGTTCTGCAGGTGGCAGGCCCGCGGCCGAAAATTATCAATGCGAGAAAATCATTTGCCGCGGAGGGCGGCGTGGAGCTGCGCGAAAAAGAAATCCCAGGCAATTCCGAAGTGAGCTTCGCGATTCAGGGAGCGAACTTTGATTCGCGCTCGAAGCTGCATTTGGAATGCCAGTCGCCGGACGATACGCGGCGCGCGCTGGAGCTGACGCCCGGCGAGAGAAGCGGCAGCGACGAGCTTGATTCCGCGGGCGAAGGGATGCTGTTTCTGTCTCTCAATGCGGGGGCAGTGGGGCAGTCGGGATGCGCGCTCATGGCCACACTCACCGACGACGCGACAGGAACTTCCGATCCGTATTTCCTGGGGCAGATTATACGGTTGCCGCGAATCGACAAATTCACGCTGACGGATGAAAAACTCGGCGACGCGTTGTACGCGGGAATTTTGACGGGGCAAGATTTACAGGAAATTACGAAGACGGGCTGGGATGGCAAGACGGGGGCGACTGTCGAGAACATTCCAACGCCGGTTCCCGGGCAGCCGGGGGAGCAAACGTTGAAAATCGCGATGCCGTGGCCGCCGCCGAGTCCGGGCGCTTCACTTTACGTTTGGCTGAATGGAGAAACGCAGGCGCGGGCGACGACCGTCAAGTATCAGTGACATTTTCCAAAGTTAAGGATAGCGAGCGCGCAAAAAGTAAATGTTCGATGACCTGAAAGACGCGAATCGTAAATTGCAGACGGCGGACAGCCCTGACAAAAAATCGTTGCTGCGAAAGATTTTCAGGTTTTCGTGGATTCTAGTGCTGATTGTGGCGCTGGGCATTGCCGGAATCTTCTATTCGCGCTGGCAGGAGAGCCGTGACATTGCAGCGAAGACTGCGGAGCAGAAGCGCGAGCACGCGCGCGAAATCGTGGAAGGATTAGGCGGGCAAAGTTTCCACATCATCAATTTCTACGCGTCTCCAGGCCTTATTCATCGCGGCGATTCGGCGGAGCTTTGCTATGGCGTGTCGAATGCAAAATCGGTGACCATTGAGCCGCAGCCGCCGGATGGCGTGTGGCCGTCGCTGAATCGATGCATCTCGATTTCGCCGAAGAAAACCACGAAGTACACGCTGACCGCAGAAGACGCCACGGGACAAAAGCAAACCATGTCGCTGACCCTCGAAGTGCAATAAGAAGAAATCTTCTGCGGCCGGAAAATTTGAATGAGTTGCGCTTGACTC
>DASYYQ010000133.1:0-5213 GCA_035933545.1 Candidatus Acidiferrales bacterium
TCCCAGTGTCCCGCTGGAAAACAGAAAATCCTGTGACGAAAAAATCAAATCCGCGCCCGCTTCCGCAGCGCCATCCGCATTCGCCGGCGCAGCGCTGACTTTTTCCACGCCGCCGGTCAGCAATCCCGCCGCTGGAACATCATAGCCGCGCACATTCTGGCGGATTTCTTCGAGTACCGCTTCCGGCGTGCGTTGTTTCATCGCCGCGCCCAATCCTAGCTGCGCAAGCTGGTGAATCAGAATGCGTAGCAAGTCGAAGTCGCTTCGCGGCCCTTGCGCATCCACGGCGCGCCACACCATTTGGATTTCGCCGGCAGTATTGGTGAGCGTGCCGTCTTTTTCGTACGTCGACGCCGCCGGCAAAATCACGTCCGCGCGCTGCGCCGTCTCGGTCATGAACATGTCTTGCACCACGAGCAGGTCAACGCCTGGAAATTTCTCCGGCGCCTTGACGCCCAAGGTTTTCACCGGATTCGCGCCTACCACGTACAGCGCCTTCATTTTCCCGTCCAGTGCCGCTTGCATCATTTGCCGCGCATTCATTCCTTTGCTGGAAGGAATTTCCTTGCCCCACAGCTTGCCGAAGCGCGCGCGCTCGTTGCCGTCGGAAATCGCCGCGTAGCCGGGCAAGCGGTCCGGCAAAATCCCCATGTCCGCCGCGCCGCGTGAATTCGCATAATCGCCGAGCGCCATGTAGCGTGTCTGCCCCTGCAGCGAGCTGCCAAACTTCACCAGATCGCGCACAGCGGTGCCGTTCACACCTGCGCCAAAGAGAATCACGACATCTTTCTCTTTTGCAAGCGCGTCTTTCAACTTGCCAAGCTCCGCCGCAACGCTGCCATCGAATTGTCCCTGGCCCGTCGCCAGCCAGCTTGCTGCGCGCCCTTCGCCGCCTGCGGGTATTTGCACAAGCTGTTTCGCCTGACGGTGCAGTTTCAGCGGGCGTCCGTCAATAATGTACAGCCGCGCATCGTGGTGGCGCGCCGCAGAGCGAATCTGCCAGGCAACCAGCGGATTCTGCTGCGTTGCGTCGTTGCCGATCAGCAAAATCGCTCCGGGGTTATCAATGTCGGCCATCGTGGCCATCGCCGCTTCCGCTTTCGCGCCAAGCGCCGAGGCCAGGGCCGCGTAATCGGCGGTGCGATGATGGTCAATATTATTCGTGCCCAGCGTGGCGCGCGCCAGGCGGTTCAGTAGATAATTTTCTTCGTTGGTCGTATGGTTCGAGCCGATCACGCCAATCGCCGACGGCCCGTGCGTGTCGTGCGCCTGCTTCAACCTCCGCACAATCTCTTCAATGGCATCTTCCCAACTGGCTGGCTGGAACGCGCCGCCTTTTCGCACCAGCGGCTGGCGAATGCGCTCCGCATGCGTGGTGAAGTCGTGCCCGAAGCGGCCTTTGGGGCACAGAAATTCGCCGTTAATGCCGCCATGGTCGCGATTATTCGCGCGCAGAATTTCGTTGTTGCGCACCGAAAGCGTCGTCTTGCACCCGTTCGAGCAATGCGCGCACGCGGTGCCGAAGTATTTCATCTCCCACGGACGCGTTTGATAGCGATACGTTCCGCTGGTGAGCGCGCCCACCGGGCAAATATCGATGCACATGCCGCATTCTTCGCAAGCAAGCTCCGGACCTTGATTGGGAATGATTACCGACGTGACGCCGCGCGCGCCGACTCCCAGCGCCTTCACATCCATGCCTTCGTCGCAAACGCGCACGCAGCGGTAGCACAAAATACAGCGGGGCGCGTCGTAAAAAACAATCGGCGACCATTTCTCTTCCGGATAATGGAGCTTTTCTTCGGTGTAGCGGCTGTAATCAATTCCGTAGGTGAAGGTCATGTCCTGCAATTCGCACTCGCCGCCCTTATCGCATACCGGGCAATCGAGCGGATGATTGGTCAGCACAAATTCCAACATGTCTTTGCGCGCTTTGTGCACTGCCGGGGTATCCGCATTCACCACCATGCCCTCTTCCGCAACCAGCGTGCAGGCCGTGGCCATCTTCTTCTGCTTCTCGACTTCAACAAGGCACATGCGGCATGCCGCCTGCAGCGCGAGACCGGGGTAATAGCAAAACGAAGGAATCTCGATTCCCGCGCGCTTCGCCGCTTCAATCACCAGCGTGCCCTTCGCCACCGTAAGCTTCTGGCCATTCAGTGTGAAGCTGATTGTCTGCGTTTGCGTTTCCGCCATAATTCTGTTTCCCCGCGCCCTTACTATCGCGCCATCGCCAGCATGCTAGCCGGCTTGAGCGAACACTTCCCCTTCAAATGATCTTCGAATTCGTTGCGCCACTTGCGCACGATGCTCATCGTCGGCATCGCCGCGGCGTCCCCCAGCGCGCACATCGTTTTGCCGAGCATGTTCTCCGAAACTTCGTCAATCAGTGGGATGTCCTGCTCAAGTCCGCCGCCCTCGTGGAAACGGTCCAGCACTTTGCGCAGCCACGCGGTGCCTTCTCTGCAAGGAATGCACCAGCCGCACGATTCGTGCGCATAAAAATGCATGATTCGCCGCGCGACGTCCACCATGCAAGTCTCTTCATCCATCACCACCAGCCCGCCGGAACCAAGCATCGATCCGATCTTCGCCACGGAATCGTAATCCATCGCCACATCGCACTCTTCCGCGGTCAGCAAGGGGCAGGAAGTCCCGCCCGGTAGCACCGCTTTCAGCTTCTTGCCGTCCGGAATTCCTCCGGCCACTTCGAAAATCATGCGATTCAAATTAAATCCCATCGGCAGTTCATAAATACCGGGCTTATTGACGTGCCCGGAAATCGAATACAGCCGTGTGCCGCCATTTTTCGGCACGCCCAGACTCGCATACCAGTCGCCGCCTTTGCGAATAATCAGCGGAACCGTAGCCAGAGTTTCGGCGTTGTTCACGATTGTCGGGCACTGGTACAGGCCTAAAATCGCTGGGAAGTAGGGAGGCTTGAAACGCGGATAGCCACGCTTGCCTTCCAGCGATTCCAGCAGCGCCGTTTCCTCTCCGCACTCGTACGCGCCCGCGCCGGTGTGCGTGCAAACCTCAAAGTCAAATCCCGTGCCGAGAATATTTTTGCCAACGAACCCTGCGGCGTAAGCTTCTTCGATGGCCTTGTCGAGGATATCCAAAACGTAGCGGTATTCCCCGCGCACATAAATGTAGCCCTGGTGCGAGCCAACTGCTTTTCCGGCGATGACCATTCCTTCAATCACCGAGTGCGGGTCCATTTCCATCAGCGGCCGGTCTTTGCTCGTTCCCGGCTCGCTTTCATCGGCGTTCGCGCAAATATATTTCGGCTTCGGCGAATCCTTGGGCACGAACGACCATTTCATTCCCGTCGGAAAGCCCGCGCCACCGCGCCCGCGCAGACTCGACTTTTTCATTTCGTCGATGATCTGCTCCGGCGTCATTTGCTTCAGCGCTTTTTCGAGCGCCTGATAGCCTTCGTTCTGCTGATAAACTTTCAGCGTACGCGAATCGCGCAGGCCGAATCGCTGGCTGATAACGCGCACTTCCGCCGGATCCGGTTCATGCAACGAACCCGAAATCACCGGCACAGGCGCCGGATGTTTGCCGGTGGCGAATTCGTCGAGTATGGCGTCCACTTTTTCCGGCGTGAGGTCCTCGTAAAAATCATAATTCACCTGCATCGCCGGCGCGCCCGAGCAAGCGCCGATGCATTCAACCTCTTCCAAAGAGAACATTCCATTTTGCGTGGTCTGCCGGTTGCCGATGCCCAACCGCTTCTCCACATGCGCCATGATTTCGAAGCCGCCACGAAGCTGACACGAGATATTCGTGCACACCTGCACGTTATATTTTCCAGCAGGCTTGCGCCGCAGCATCGAATAATAAGAAAGCGTTTCGGTCACTTCGGTCATTTGCAGGCCGAGGCGGTTTGCGATTTCCTCCAGCACCTGATCGCTCAAATGGCCATATTCGTCCTGCGCATAAACCATCATCGGCACGAGCGCGGAACGCTTCACCGGATAGCGCGAGATGAGCTGTTTGAATTTTTCGTCCAGCTTCGGAGGAACTTGCATCAGCGGTCCACTTCTCCCAGAACAATGTCAATCGTCCCAATGCTCGCAACCACGTCGGCGATCAATTTCCCGATCACCAAATTCGGCAGAGCTTGCAAATTCACAAAGGACGGCGCGCGCACTTTTACGCGATACGGCCGGTTCGATCCGTCGCTGCAAACATAAAATCCAATCTCGCCGCGCGGCGATTCAATCGCCTGATAAACCTCGCCCGGCGGCGGCGTGATTCCTTCGGTCCAAATCTTGAAGTGATAAATCAGCCCTTCAATCGAAGTTTTCATTTCCTCACGCGAAGGAGGCACCAGGCCGCGAACCTCCGCGCGAAACGGTCCTTGCGACGGAATGTTTTTAATGGCCTGGCGGCAAATCTTCGCGCTTTCGCGCATTTCTTCGAGGCGTACTTGATATCGCGCGTAAACATCGCCCGCGGTCTGTGTCGCGATCTTGAAGTCGAATTCTTCGTAGCTCGAATACGGAAAATATTTGCGGATATCGTAATCGCTGCCGCTTCCGCGCAGCGACGGTCCGGAAACGCCCATGGCGATAGCGTCTTCAACTTTTAGCACCGCCACTCCCTGCGTGCGCAGCTTCCAAATGGGATTTTCCGTGAGCAAGTCTTCGTATTCCGCAAGATGCCCCGGGAAGGAATCCAGAAATTTAGAAATCCATTCCAGATATCCCGGCGGCGGCTCGAGCGCCAGCCCGCCAATGCGAAAATAGCTGGTCATCATGCGCTGGCCGGAGATCGCTTCCAGAATCTTCAGGATTTCTTCGCGCTCGCGGAAACAATAAAGGAAAACGCTCATGGCACCCAGGTCAATCGCGTGCGTGCCCAGCCACACCAGGTGCGATTGAATGCGCGTAAGCTCCGTCAGCAGCACGCGAATGTATTGCGCGCGCTTGGGCACTTCGATGTCCGCCAGTTTCTCCACCGCGAGGCAATATCCCAGATTGTTCGACAGGTTCGCGAGATAATCCATGCGATCGGTCAGCGGAATGCACTGCGAATAGGTCAGCTTCTCGAAATTCTTTTCGATTCCCGTGTGCAGGTATCCGATGACCGGCTCGGCCTTGAGCACAATTTCGCCGTCAAGCTCCAAAATCACACGCAGCACTCCGTGCGTCGAAGGGTGCTGCGGCCCCATGTTGAGCACCATGGTTTGGCTTTCAGGCGCG
>DASYYQ010000136.1:0-4673 GCA_035933545.1 Candidatus Acidiferrales bacterium
GATCAAATTGTCCGCGACGCCGACGATTCGGGCTATCCGCCTTTGAGCAGCTACTCTACCGTGCCCAATAACTGTCTCAACGTTACGTGTCCCAATTACGTGAATTCTCCCATCGCTTGGTCCCCAGGGTACACGACGTTCACGCCTTGCCTAATAGGCACTGCCGGCGGTGGCACCTGTGTTAGTCCGAGCGATTTCGACGTCATCTTCGAAGGAAATCCGGACAATACCGTCGTGAAGTGGATTCGTTACCAGCTTGTCGGAACCACCCTTTTTCGCGGTGTGGTCCCGAAGGGGAACGGAAATAGCGCCTGGGCTGCCTTAAACGCCGCTGGCGTGATGCTCCCCTACATCACCAACGTGATGAACAACGCGTCCGCAGCGCAGATCGCCCGGTTCAAAGCCACCTATCCATCCATGTTCCCCGGCGGCAATCCGCAACCGATTTTTCAATACTATTGCCCGAATCCAGCCGCGGCGCCGGCCTTAATACTCTGTCAGAACGCCGGCGCAAGCAACACGCCGTCTAACGTTGTCGATGTCGAAATCACTTTGATTGTTCAGACGCCGCAATTGGACGCGCAGACCCGCGCCCCACGTCTGGTTGAGCTCAACGGCCGCGCCCATCGCGTAAATCCAAATCAGTAGTCACACAAGGAGCCCTCCCATGACCCTACTTAACCTTCAGCCGCTCAGCCGCCAGTCCCGATCAACTCGGGGACAGCAAGCCGGTGTGGCCCTGCTCATCGCCATTTTCACACTGCTCATCGTCAGCGCCGTAGCCGCCGCGCTGGTGATGTCCTCCGGCACCGAGAGCTCCCTTGCAGCCAACTATCGGTCTTCCGCCAGCGTCTACTATGCTGGCCTCGCTGGCCTCGAAGAGGCCCGCGGGCGCTTGCTCCCATCCAATCCGAATTTTTTCAATAACACGGTCGCTAATTTTGTCACCCTTGCCGGAAAAAACCCCACTCTTGCTGTTGGCCAGGTCCGCTACATCCTAAATCCTCTCCCCGGCGAGGTCGTGGCCCCGACTACCCTTGGCAATAAGTATTACGATAACGAATATACGCATGAATGGAACACTCCTGCCCCGCCGGCTATTGGTGCCGGAACTCCGGGTTCGCTGACCATCCCTTCTGTTTCAACGGTCACGGTCGGTGGCACGTCAATTCAAGGCCCCATGTATAAGTGGGTGCGCATCACCGCAGCCACAGAGCAATCTTTGAACATCGACGTCAATAATGACGGCGTCTTGAATGCGCTGACCCCCGTCTTTTACGACCCGTCGCTGCCGAATGCGGCCGGAAAATCTGGCACACTTACGCTGACGCCAACGGCCAACGCGTCGCAGATCTTCCAAATCGCCGCCGATGCTGTTTTGCCCAACGGCACACAAAAAATCATGGAGTACGTCGCTGCGCCGTTCAGCTTCAATTTGAATCTCCCTTCTGCATTGACCATGCCGGGCCCAATTGGCAGCTTCAATCCGCCCAACTCCAATGGCTACTGTATGGATGGAAACGACACGGCCGGCCTCAGCAGCGTCTCCGGCTGTTCGTATACTCCTGCACCTCCTGTGGCAGGGTGCGGCGGAAGTGGTGCAACCAATCCCGCTGTCGGCGTCTCGCCGGGCAATGACAATGCCGGCAGCAACACCAACGTCGGCTACGTTACCAATCAGATCCCGCGCCCGGGCAACTATCTCGGCCCCGGCGGAACTAGCACCACGCCCAGCGTCGGTACCCCCAGTCTTCCGACCAGTCTTAGTTCGCCGGCAGCATTGAATCAGGAACTGGCGCTCATCCAGCAGAATGCCAACGTATGCCTGGGATGCTCGGGAGGCGGAGGCGGAACCTACACCTTTTCAGACCTTGATACCGCTTCGGGCAGCTTGTGGGGCAGCTCGGGTGCTAATTGCGGCACGAGTTGCGGGACCATTCCTCAAGTCACCTATGTAAACGGCAACCTGGACATCAGCGGCAGCACCGCCGGCTCTGGAATCCTGGTGGTCACGGGAAACCTTACATACAGCGGTAATTCCAGCTGGAATGGAATTATTCTGGTCGTCGGAAATGGCCTCACTACCTATCTTCAAAACGGTGGTGGAAACGGCCAATTCAATGGCGCTATCTTCGTCGCCAATACTGCAGGAAACCCGCCGGGAACCTATGGAGCCGCGGATTTCACCATCAATGGCGGCGGCGGAAACGGACTTTATTACAACAGTTGCTGGATTGCGAACTCCCAGAAGCCGATCTCGCTGAAGATTCTGTCCTTCCGCGAAATCTCGAACTAATGGAATCGGCGAAAGAGAACACGACTATGAAAATATTTTCGCGAATTCTGCTCCTGGCATCCTTCATCCTTGCCGGCGTCGTGCTTGCCCACGCGCAGCAGCCGTCGCAATCCGCTGCTCCGCAAAAGCAGCAGGCAAAACCTGCACCGGCAAAAGCCGCTAAGGTCTGGACTGACGACGACCTGACCTCGCTCCGCTCGCCCGCCGATGACTACCAGATGCAGCAGCAGGAGGAGAAAAAGGCGCAAGCAGCAGCGGCACAGGAGTCCTCGAAGCCAGTCGCGGACCCGTCAATGCCAAAAACGGTTCAAGAAGCTGACAGCATGATCGCCGACAAGAGCCGCTATCTCACTTCCGAACAGGACTATTTGCAGCGTCTGCAGAAACAACTGAAGGATACTGCGCCAACGGGAATCGAAAAAGAACGGCTCGAATGGCGGCTCAAGTCTCACACCGTCACCACACAAACTCTTCAATCTCAGATCAAGCAGCTTGAGGCCGATAAGGCCGCGCTCGCCAAAAAAACAGCCGCCAGCGGTAATTCCAATCCCGCCCCGCCGCAATCTCAGTAGTATCGCGACTCTGTAGAGCAGAACCGCGGTTCTTACAGAGAACAACCGGGGGTGGCTGCTATGACTATTCCTTAAAAAGAAGCGGCGGTTTTTCTGCTTCTTTCATCGTTCGTTGTAGTCCTAGGGCCGTGAGTTATTCATAGCGCAGGGCAATCATCGGGTCGACGCGCATGGCGCGCCTTGCCGGCAAATAACACGCAGCGCCGGACACAATTGCCAGCAGCACAATCACCCCCGCAAACGTCAGCGGATCCCGCGCCGTCAGGCCATACAGCAAGCTGGCCACCCATCGCGTGGCGATAAGCGCGATAATAATCCCAATCGCGCCGCCAATGAGGGTGAGCCGCGCGCCTTCCCCGAAGATCAGCCGCAAAATGTCCGCGCGTTGCCCGCCGAGCGCCATGCGAATCCCAATTTCGCGCGTGCGCCGCGCCACCACGTAGGCCAGCACGCCGTAAAGTCCCAGCGCCGCGAGCAACGTGGCCAGAAGGGCCAGCGAAAGAGAGAGCGTCGCCACCAGCCGGTCGTTGAACATCGAATCGCTCACCTGCTCATCGAGGGTGCGCATGTTATTGACCGGCAAATTCGAATCGAGGCGCTCGATTACCGAATGAAGCGTCGCCGCCATTGCCGCCGGATCGCGTTCCGTCCGAACGTAAAACGTCAGCGCGCCCAAATGTGCATTCTGCGAATAGGGCATGTACATGAACGGCACGATATCGCTGCGCGCGCCGTCCCATTTGCTGTTGCTCACGATGCCGACAATTTCCACGTCCGGAATAACTTTGTTACCTGCGCCGCGCGCGATGTGCTGTCCGATGGGATTGCGTCCCGCGAAAAATCGCTGCGCAAGTTTTTCGTTGATGATGCAAACTTTGGGGCTCGCCGCGCCGTCGGCATCGGTGAATTCGCGTCCGGAGATGAGCGGGATGCCCATGGTCGAGAAATAATTCGGGCCGATATAATCCGCCAGCACGTTGGTGTCTTCGTCAGGCTTCATTACGTAGCCTTGCGGCGTGATGTTGAAGCTCCCATCGTCATCCGCGAAAATGGGAATTGTCGAGATGCTGACCGAGCGCACGCCCGGCACCGCGGCAATTTCCCGCCGCGCTGTGTCCGCGAACTGCAGCGTCTGCGCGGGCGTATCGCCATTCAAATCCGGACGGACGGAAAACTGCAGAACGCGGCTGGTCCGCACACCGAGATTCGCGTGTTCGAGATTCGCCAGCGTGCGCGCAAACAGTCCCGCGCCCGCCAGCAGCACCGCCGTGAGCGCCACTTGCGAAATAATCAGAACTTTGCGCAGACGGATATTCGAGCGGCCCTCCGATACGCTTGAGCCTTGGTCTTTGAGCGTGGAATGCAAATCCACGCGCGTGGCGCGCAGCGCCGGTGCAAGCCCAAACAGAATGCTCGTCGCAAACGTGAGCGCGACCGCAAACCATAAGACGCGCAAATCGAGGCTGTTTGCGAGCCCGAGCATCCCGTGGTCCGGCGGTATCGCGCCCACCATCGCGTTCAAGCACCATGACGCCAGCGCAATTCCCGCAGCGCCGCCGGCAATGCCAATCAGCAAACTTTCCGTAAGCAATTGCCGCACCAAACGTCCGCGCCCCGCGCCCATCGCCAATCGCACGGCAATTTCGCGCTGCCGCGCTTCTCCGCGCGCAACAAGCAACCCCGCGAGATTCGCGCACGCAATCAGCAGCACCAATCCGACCATACTCATCAGAATCAGCAGCGGCTCTTGGGCATCGCTCTGCAAAACGAGACGTCCGTGCGCACCGCTCACCAGCAGCAGCGGC
>DASYYQ010000140.1:0-59235 GCA_035933545.1 Candidatus Acidiferrales bacterium
CGCTAGAACCGACGGTTTATTGACACCTTACTAGCTGGATGGCAGGCTCGGTGTGGGCAAATTTGCTCTCTAACAGCGTGTCTCGGCCCCAATGGAAAAATCGGACCCATACGGCGATTGGGTACTACTTCCGACCGGAGAGGAACCGCCTCAGAGTATTGCGTCTGACCAGGAATTGCTGTCAGCTGCTCGCGCATCTTGGCCGCACGTCCTGGCCCAGGCAAAGAGAGAATTCAGCGCAGCGCGGCTAGGTTCCGATGGCGCGGCATTTGCAGTGCAAGTGTGGGAGCAACTTCTCCGTTCCGTGGCGAAAGCCCGGCGACGCAACCGCGATCAGCGCTCTCCGATATCGAATTTAGAAGGCTACCTAATATCCTCGTTTCGTCATCGATTCACGCGAGTGCTCGTGCGCGAACAGAAGCGCGCCGCGATGATTGAGCTGGTTTCTTCGAGCTCGATCTGGAGGCAAACGGCACAGCCGAGTTGCAAAATGGCACAACTCGGCTGCGCGTTGTTGCTGATCTGCAATCGCTAAGCCCCGGCGCGTATGTTCTGCAGATTCGCGCGCCCGGCTCTGAGTGGAATTCGTATCCGCTAGATGTCCATTAAGCCCCGGATCATTCGTACCTTAACGCAACCATCGGATCGACGCGCATGGCGCGGCTCGCGGGAATATAACAGGCAGCAAGGGCGACGAGCGCCAGCAGAACCGCTACGCCGATGATCGTCACCGGATCATCCGCATGCACCCCGTAGAGTAGAGACGCCAAGTAGCGCGTCACCGCGAGGGCAACGCCAATGCCTACAGCAGCGCCCACAATCGCCAGCAAGATTCCCCGCCCCACAACCAATCGCAAAACGTCCCGTTGCTGCGCGCCCAGCGCCATCCGGACGCCGATCTCTCGCGTCCGCCGCGAAACTTCATAAGACAGTAGCCCGTACAATCCGATGCACGCTAGCGCGAGCGCCAGCACACCAAAAAATCCCGACAGCCGCGCAATCATACGCTCGCGAACAAGCAACTGATCAATCAGTTGCGTCTCCGTGTAGACATCGAAAATGCCCAAATTGCTGTCCATCTGACTAACAATCTTGCGAATGGTCTCGGCCATAGCCGCCGGATTTGTGCTCGTGCGCACCTCGAAACTGACTCCCCAGCTACCATCGGAGGGAATGTACATTGTCGGCCCGATCGCGTCTCGCAGATTCGAATACTTCGCATCGCTGATGACACCCACAATGACGTATCCCGGGCCCTCATCGAGCCGCTGGCCCAGCGGATTCTTGTGGGCCAGATACTTGCTGACGAACGCCTTATTGACAATCGCCGGTACAAGTTCCTCTTGCACAAGAGGTTCGGATTTCACAGCTCTCTTTCCAGCGCTACCCGGCTGAGATGCGCCACCAGCTTGCCTGGCTTGCACTGCTGCAGATTCCGCTGCTGCTTCCCTTCTGGCGAAATCGGCTGAGGTGAAACTGCGCCCCGCCAGCAGGCGCATGTGCATAGTCGAAAAGTAATTCGGGCCTATCCTAAGATCATCCGTAGGGAACCTCCACTCCTTGGGTGTGCCGTGAAGATGAACGCTCGTTCCTGACAGGCTGCCCGACAGCAGCGCGTTACTCGCATAGCTGACGGAGTTGACGCCTGGAAGTGCGCCGATACGTTCCTGTAAGTCCTTATAAAACTCGATCGCCTGCGGCGTTTTGTATCCCATGAGCGGCGGGTTTATACCGAAGGTGAGCAGGTTGCGTGTGTCGAATCCCGGATCGAGGTTTTTCAGATTTTCCAACGTGCGCACCAACAGCCCCGCACCGATGAGCACAACCACCGCGAGGCCGACCTGGCCAATGACCAGACTGTCTCCAAGGCTTAACCACTTTCCTGCGCGCCGACGCGTGGGCGAACCGCCGGAAGATTCTTTGAGCGACTGCGTGAGCTCGATGCGCGTTCCCCGGGCGGCTGGCGCCAGTCCGAAGAGGATTCCGGTGAGCACGGACGCAAGCAGAGTCACCGCCAGTACCCGCCCGTCAATTCCAGGCGCAAAACCGAAAGCGCTCGCCGAACCTCCGGCCATCAGCGAAACAATGCTTTGCGTCCCCCAAACAGCGAACAAAATTCCGAGTGCCCCGCCAATCACGGCCAGGAGGACGCTTTCTGTAAGCAATTGCCGCACGATCCTGCGCCGGCCCGCGCCTAAAGCCAGCCGAATCGCAATTTCTTTTCTCCGCGCCTCGGCGCGCGAAAGCAGCAGCCCTGCGACATTGGCGCAGGCAATCAGCAATACGATTCCCACCGCGCCCATCAGTATGTACAGTTCGGCCGAGTAACGCGTCTTTGAGCCTGTCAGCGCCGACTGTGCGGGAAGCGCCGCAACACGCGGGTCGTCGCTAGGTTTCGAAAGCGGCTTCGCGCCATGCAGCATTTCGTTGTGGAAAAAGGCGCTCACCGCAGCCTGCGCCTGCACCCGTGGAACTCCGCGCTTGAGCCGGCCGATAATCACGACCCACCATGCATACACATCCGTTTCCCGCGGTTTTTGCCCGGAATCAGGGTATAAGCGCGACAAAACCGAGAACGGAATCCATATATCTCGGACTTCGCCCGGAGTAAGGCTGTTGAATTGCGGATTCGCAACTCCGATGATGGTGAACGGCACGTTGTTTAAGCTGACTGTCTTTCCGATGATTGATAGGGAACCTCCCAATTGGTTTTTCCAGTAGCTGTAGTTCAGAACCAGTACCGGCGGCGCGGATGCCGTATCATCGCTCGGCTGGATCAGGCGCCCTGCTGCTGGCGTCACGCCAAGCGTCGGAAAAAATGTGCCGGATACCGTCTGCGCGTTCAGAATGCGGACAGCTCCTACGCCTCCCCAAGTCAGCTCGCCTTCACTGGAAAATGCGGCAACGTCCGAGAATGCATCAATATGCGAGGCAATATCATGAAAAAAAGGCTCCGAGAACGAGCAACTGGAGGACTCCGCCTGCTTTGAGCCTGTCGTTATGTTACAGTCGCCGTTTTCGATCCAGTTATGAATCTCCGGTGAATGAAGGGCGCTCCACCTCAGAACTACGAGACTTTGTGCGTCACGCACCGGCAGCGCGCGCATCAAAATGCCGTCAATCAAGCTGAAAATCGCTGTATTCGCGCCAATTCCCAGCGCCAACGTGAGTATCGCCACCGCCGTGAATCCCGGTGATTTGCCCAGCATGCGCAGCGCAAAGCGAACATCCTGCACGATGCCAGACAGAAAGTTGGAACTGTCTTTGCCCAGCGCGATCGGCTCACGATAGAAATTCTTTTCGGCGCGTTTCAGGCCCGCAGCGAGCAGGTCTTCTCCGTCGTGTTCCTCCAAGGCCGCGGGCCGAGCCTTGTCTTCACTCTTGCCGCGAGCAAGAAGGTTTTCGCCGCGCAGTTCGCCGAGTGCGGCACGCTGGGCAGCTTCGGGCGATTCGTCGCGCGCGAGCAGGTCTTCCCCTTTGAGTTCATCCAGTGAAGTGCGGAACGCGGCGTCTTCTGATTGGCCGCTCGCGAGAAGCTCTTGATAGCGATCATCGAGGTGCTGAGCAATTTCTTCAGCGATTTCCGCTTCGCGCATCGGGGCAAGCTTCAGCGGCGCGAGTCGGCGGAGGATTTCAGCCTTCCAGTCAGGCATTTTCGACCTCCGTGATGCGATTGATGGCCCTGACGAAAACGTGCCAGCCGTGTCGCTGCGAGGCCAGAACTTTCCGTCCCTGCCGAGTCAGCCGATAGTAGCGGCGTCGGCGCTGCCCGCTTTTTTCGACCCAGCGACCCTGAATCCAGCCACGCTTTTCCAGGCGATAGAGCAACGGGTAGAGCGAAGCTACGTAGAAGCGCACCGTGCCGTCCGAACGTTGCTCAATGAGTTTTGAGATTTCGTAGCCGTGGCGCGGGCGCACTTCGATCAGCGAAAGAATCAGTAGCTCCGCGCTGCCCCTTTTCCATTCGACTTGCGAAGATGTGCTGTCCATATATGGCATGGCAACATATTAACTGACGTCACGGTTCAGGAGTCAAGCAGGAATTTTGCAAGGAGCTTGCGTCAGAGGTCCTTCATCAAGGCTAACGCTCGTTGCATCTGTGTGTCTTCACCCGAAATGGGCTGATCGGCTGACAATTCAACCGGAAGCTGCGGTGTCACACCTTTGCCCTCGATCATCGTTCCTTGCCATGTGGAGTAACGGGATCTTTTGAGGCAGATGGCTCCAGCTTGGTTCCAACGAGGGGCCGCCTTGTTTTCGTTGCGGCGATGGAGCCGACCTACATGGCCTGCGCGATACCCGTCGAATCGACGGGACAGCAATGTCCTCCTTCTCTGGGAAGCTGTGGATCCTCGTGCCGTTTCGCTGGTCTGAGCAACGCAACGGTCCGGATCTCGTCACCGACAATCGCCGAACCGTGAAAACGTGCCACAGCAAAATGGTTCGCGAGCGCAACCGATGAGAGTGTTAGAAAAACGCTGCCGGAGAAATATGGAATCGTTTACTCAATTTCGCTATATGTGTCTTGTTGAGCGCACGTCTTTTGTGCAAGACCTCGGATACAATGCTTTCCGAGCCAAAAATTGGGACCAAGTCTTTCTGGCGGAGATCATTGGCATCCATCAGTGTGCGCAGGACTTCCACTGGAGAAGCATCCGGGATGGCGTAGTGCTCCTCTTCGTATGCTTCGATCAGGGTCATCAGGACTTCGGCATACTTCTCCTCTTCGCTCGTTGGATCGTCCTTGCTTGTCAGTTTGTCCAAGACGTACAGATATTCCTCATGTTGGCGCTCGGATGTGATTGGCGTCGGCGAGCCAACCTCCAGCGCATATTTTTCGGATACGGCAATCATGATTTCTGCCACTCCTTCTCGTCGTACTCAGCGTGACTCAGAATGCGTCGGATGTAAACCATTCGCCACCTATATTTGATGGTAGCAATCAACCTGCATCGGTTGTGGCTTATGTCAAAAACAATGAAACGCCCGACAACGTCTGAATTCCTCCAACTGTTCCGAACCTCAGCGAAGTTCCTCCAATCGGCCTGCTTTGTTATCTTGTACCAGGCATTCAGGGATGCCTCCCATTCGCCGTGCTCGGCGGCCGCTTCTCGGATGGCCTTCCGGCTAACGACCCGCATGTGGAATCTTCGCATTTTGCGAAGTCAATGTCAAGTATTCTATCCGCAAGAAGTCTCGTTATATCCAGCCGCCTCCCCAGAAGGCAAAGTGCAGCTACGCGGTCGATCTCTCCTGCAAGTGGCACGGACCCCTCTTTTACTTCTGCTTGAAATGCCCGTTCGTCACATTCATTCCACTCCCTCGCGACGCAAAAGGGCGCGGAGATTTCGCGACGCATGGACGACTCGAAGAATTTCCACTCCCCTTGGATGAGGATGATAAAAGACGAGCATTTTCTCGAAGCCGGTTATCCGGAAGACTCGTAAGGCAGCAATTTCGGGATGTTTGAGCCGGGGATGCCACCCTATCTTTGGATTTGCGGCAAGTAGACCGAATGTCTCATGTGCGGCTAAGAGAAATCGGTGGCCGACCTCCGCGTTCGCTTGGTTGGCAAGGTAATAAGCTTGTTCGTCGAGGTCGCGGTCGGCCCTCGGACGAATGACGTAGACGCCGCTCACCGGCCGCTGGTCTTGCTCAGCCGCTCATCGAGGAGGCGATGTTTCTCTTGCCAGTAAGATGGTCCAGCTTCGATTGGTTCTCCGGAGCGGAGCCCTTCCAGGGCGAGGACTTCGAGTTCCTTGGAGCCCTCCTGATCTGCGTGGACCAGACGCTCCAAGTAAGCCTCCACACTTAGCCCTTCGCCTTCGGCCCGGGCGCGGATTTTCGCTTCGAGGTCGCGATCAACGGCAAGACTCATGTTCCCTCCGCGGGATCGGCTTTCACGCTAATTGTACGTCTGTGTTCGACGAATATCCATCATCCGATGCTCCACGCAAGGCATTGGCGTTTACGAAATGTAGACGGCCTAGGAGGGCCGCCTCTACGGAAGGACGAGAGCCGGGGCTTGAATTTTGGTTCCAATGGTTCCAACGAGGGGCCGTTAAACCGGCATTTTCTCGGTATAAGCGGTGCCGGTTCAACGGTTTTGAGGATTGTTAACAGCCGAATGCTCTACCGTTGAGCTACCGGGGAAGACAGGTGAAACGCGGCCTGGTCGCAAACCTGCGCGAATTCGAGTCTAATCGAGCTTGCTGATGCCGTCAACGTACCTTGCTAATCCTTAGGATTCTCGATGTTAAGAAAAGAGCTTCCGGAAGGCATGCTTGCTCAAAGAGGATACGTACAGGAATTTCTTTTCTTCAGCAAGTTGAATCCCAACCTGACGCAGGTCGCATTCGTTGCCAAGTTGCAGGGCGCTCATACGGGACAGCGGTTCGCGACTATCCGCATCCCATTTCAGGTCACGAAAGCATCGGCTTATTAAGCCTAAGGCGGGCAAATGGGAAGGTTGAATACCGCAGCCTATTGCAGGCGTTGAGTCTTTGAATCGAACCCTATCAGAGAATCGAAGATGGCGAGAACGTGCCGGCGATATTCGGCGATTCTTTCAAAATTGGATCGCTGTTCCGGCTGGCGCACGCATTCGCGATCCCATTTGGCCAGAACGGCCGCAGGAACTTCAATATCACGGCGCAGTTCCTCGGCCGAATGCCCGCGCAAAAACAGCCCATAAAAGAAGGCCGCTTCCCGCTGCGGAAATTCCAGTTCGCGAAGCGGGTCTTCCAGAGCGTTCGTCAGCGTCGCCGGATTTGCCTGTGTCGCCATATCGCAAAAAGGCAGTTTACCGATTTCATCGTCGACGTCAAGAGCGGATGCGGCGGTTGTACAGCGTAAGAGCAAAGGTGTCAGTAGCGGCTGCGGCTGGCCCGGAGGAACATTTGCAGAGCGGTGACGTTCGCCTGGTCGCTGCCCACGCGCAGCGCGTCCACAGGCAGGCCAAGCACCTCCGCCTGCTCCAGACTAAGTCCAGCATCGTCCAGCTCGGCCAGACTATAGCCCTCAGCCGGAACCAAACGGTTGCGAGCGGAGCGGTCCACAGGCCGCGGAGGATTTACCGCCGCGCCACGCCTGCGTACCCGGTTGAAAAACTCGTCCCAGTCTCGGCGGATCCACATGGGACCCTCCCTCTCGCAAATCCAACTGCCTGCTTAGATGCGCGAATTCTTCTGAGCGTCGCACCAGAGCGAAATTACCCGATGCGCCGTGGATTGTAACCCCCGCTGTCAAGAAAAGTCGCACTTCCGCATGCTGTGTATCGATAACGTTACGAATCAGATGGGCACATTGGATTTGGTATTCAAAGCGTGCGGCTCCAAAGAAGCTATCCCGCGCGTGGCTTGCTATAATGTCCCAAATGGAGCTGCACTTGTCGCCGATGAACCAGCCCGCCGTTGTCATTCATTATCATGAACTTTGGCTGAAAGGCGGAAATCGCCGTTTCTTCGTGTCGAAGCTGGTTGCAAATTTGCGCGCAGCTTTGGAAGGCATTTCCATCGAGAAAATTGAGCGGCCAAATGACCGCCTGATTGTCCGCGCGAGCGATAATGCCGCGCTCGATGAAATTCTGCGGCGCATCGAACGCGTCTCAGGAGTCGCCTATTACGCCCTCGCGCGCGCTGTAGAGTCAAACCTCGATGCGCTCTGTGAAGCCGCCTGGCAGGAAATACAGCCCTTTTCCTTCGCAACATTTGCGGTTCGCACCAAGCGCAGCGACAAATCTTTTAGCCATCGCAGCGCGGAAATCGAGAAGATTGTCGGCAAATTTATACTCGATTCGCTCGAATCCGCCGGCCGGCACGCTCGCGTGAAGCTTAACAATCCGGATGTAACCTGCCGCATCGAAATTACTTCAGGTCCCGCGCTCGTCTACGCCCGCAAAATTCCCGGGCCCGGAGGCTTGCCTGCCAACACCGCTGGCAAAATGATGTGCCTCCTTTCGGGCGGCTTTGACTCCGCCGTTGCGGCTTACCACATGATGAAACGCGGAGCGCACCTGTCCTTCACGCATTTCTACGGGAGTGGTGCGCATCCAGGTGAATCTTCTTTTCACGTCGCTCGCCAGCTTGTTCACCGGCTCGTTCCCTGGCAATTCACCGCGAAGCTCTATCGCGTGCCTTTTGAATCCATTCAGCGCGAAATTGTCCGTTACGCGCCCGAAAGCTGCCGCGTGTTGCTCTACCGCCGCATGATGTTGCGAATTGCTGAAGTTCTGGCACAGCGAAATGGCGCACTGGCTCTGGTTACCGGCGACAGCCTCGCGCAAGTTGCTTCGCAGACGCTGCGCAATCTGGTGGCGGTCGAAGCTGCCGCAAAAATGCTCGTATTTCGTCCGCTCGTGGGCGCCGATAAAATGGAGATTATCGAGACGGCGCGCAAGATCGGCACGTACGATATCTCCGCTGAACCCTTTCACGACTGCTGCCCCATTTTCCTGCCGCGCAGCCCGGCATTACACTCCTCTGCTGTTGCATTGCAATCAGCGGAAGCGAATTTGGATATTCCGAGGCTGGTTCGCGAAGGCGTCGAGAGCGCGGCGCTCGAAACATTTCGCTATCGCAATGGCGAAGTCGAAATCAATGAAGTGCCGCCGAAAGCTAAGCGTAACACCGCGATCGCCTAGCCCCGGTTCTTCGCCCGCGCTGAATTGCCTTTAGCTGCGGTAGCTCGCATTGATGCGCACATAATCGCCAGTGAAGTCGCATGTCCAAATGCGCGCTGCACGTTTGCCGGCGTGCAAATCCAGCATGATGGGAACGTACTTGGCGAGCAACTTGCGATGCGCGGCTCGTTCATCAAAGTGGCGCGCACAGCCCTTGCGGCACATCAAAATGCCCGCCATGCGCACTTCGGCGCGGTCTGGATCGAAGCGCACGCTCGCGCGTCCCGCAGCCGCCAGAATGCGTCCCCAGTTGGGATCGCCGCCGGCAAGCGCCGTCTTCACAAGCGGCGAATTCGCAATCGTTCGCGCAATTTCATCTGCATCGCGATCGGAAACCGCTCCTCGCACTTCTATTTCGATCACCCGATGCGCGCCCTCCCCATCGCCGACAATCTGCAGCGCCAGTGACCGGCAAACGGATTCAAGCGCCGCACGAAACTTGCGGTAATCCGCGGAGCCTTCACGAATAGCCGGCGCGACGGAAGCGCCATTGGCCAGGAGCGCCAGCGTGTCATTCGTCGAAGTGTCCCCATCCACGGTGATGGCGTTGAACGTCGTGGCAACCGCTTCGCGCAGCGCGCTGCGAAGAATCACTGGCGAAGCTTTTGCGTCCGTTGCAACGAACGCCAGCATCGTCGCCATGCGTGGATGAATCATTCCCGCGCCCTTCGCGCACCCGAGCAACCGCACTCTCTTGCCTCCGATGAGGCAATCCGCCACGGCCCACTTCGGATGCGTGTCCGTGGTCATTATGGCCTGCGTGAATTTCGCAAATGACTTCGGATTCGCATCCCGGTTAGCACTCAGCGCGGTAATAGCGCGCAAAATCCGCTCGACGCGAAGCGGCATGCCGATCACGCCCGTGGAGCAAACGAGGATTTGCGTGGCGCGGCAGCCAATCGCCCGCGCTGCTGCCGTTGCTGTTTGTCGGGAAGCGGCGAGCCCGGCGCTACCCGTCGCGCAATTCGCGTTTCCGGAATTCACGATTACGCCCCGCATTCGCGAAGCCGAACGGCGAATGTGCTCCTGTGAAACCAGCACGGGCGCCGCCTTCACGCAATTCGTTGTGAACACGCAGGCTGCTGTTGCTGGCGCTTCGCTGACGAGGAAGCCCACGTCGAATCCGGATTTCTTCAATCCGCAGGCCGTCGCGGAGAAGGTGAAAGCTCGCGGCAAACTTGCGGCGGAAAAGGCAGGCATTTTCAAACTGGAGAACTTGCCACTTCGTCTAAGATCGGCAGCGAAACTCTTTCCGCCACCACTGTGGCAATCACCGCTGTGAGACGGCAGCGGCGAGCCTTAGGGCAGGTGCGGCAATCGCGCTCGATTTTTTCGGGCAAAGTGCGCCGCGAAGATGCGGCAAATCCGTAGCGCACAAAGAAATCCGGCGCATGAGTCACCGCAAAAACCCGCGCAATATTGCGCAGCCGCGCCTCGGCTAGCGCAAATTGCACAAGCTTTCCTCCCAGCCCTCGGCCGCGTATCTCAGAATTCACGGCAAGTGAGCGAATTTCCGCAAGATTTGCGCCATAACTTTCGAGGGCTACACATCCGGCGATGCGTCGTTTATCTTCAACGACAAGAAATTGAGCGATGTGCTCGCGTATGTTCTCTTCGCTGCGCGCCAGCAGGATTCCTTGCTCGGCATAATGCGCGATCAGCGCATAAATCGCTGCCGCATCGCCGGACCGTGCGCGTCGCGTTCTCAAACCTTTTTCTCCGCGAAAGCGAGCCGTTCTTTTGCATCTTCCAGCGCTTTGCGTACCGCGGCAGGAGCGGTCCCGCCCGTCGAACTGCGCCGATGGAGAGAAACCCCGGCGTTTAGCGTTCCAGCAAAATCCGATTCAAAAGCCGAGGCATAAGCTTTTAACTCTTCGAGCGGCCATTCGCTGAGCCGTTTGCCGTGTTTTTCGCTTTCGCGAATGAGCGCCCCCACAATCTCGTGCGCCTGACGAAAAGGAATGCCCTTGGCCACCAGATAATCAGCCACCTCCGTCGCGAGCAAACCCTGCTCTTGCACGCTCGCGCGCAATTTACGTTCGTCGAATTTCGTTGTGGCTATGGCGCCCGCGGCAACCTGAAGCATGCCCAGCGTTTGATCATGCGCGTCAAACAGCGGCTCCTTATCCTCTTGCAAATCCCGCTGGTAGCTTGAAGGCAAACCTTTCATCGTAACCAGCAGGGCCACCAGCGCGCCCGTCACGCGCCCGCATTTCCCGCGAATCAATTCCCAGGCATCGGGGTTTTTCTTTTGCGGCATCAGACTGCTTCCCGTCGAATATTCGTCCGGCAAAATCACAAATCCGAATCCCGGCGAAGCAAAGAGAATCATGTCCTCCGCCAAACGCGACAAATGGCTGGCGAGAACGCTGAGCGCGAACAAATAATCGAGAGCAAAATCGCGCCGACTCACGGAGTCGAGACTGTTTCGCGTAACCCGGTCGAAGCCCAAATCCTTTGCTAACCCTTGCCGGTCAACAGGAAAGGCGCAGCCGGCGAACGCTCCCGTTCCCAGCGGGCACGCATCGGCCGTATTCGCCGCAAATTCGAGGCGCTCGAGATCGTGAAAAAATGCTTCCGCATGCGCGAGCAGGAAATGCGAGAGCAAAATTGGCTGGGCCGGTTGCATGTGCGTCATGCCCGCCATCGGCACGCCAAAATCCCTTTCGGCCTGGTCGAGAAACGCGCGGATCAACCGGCATGTCGCGCCGCGCATTTGCGCAGCCGCGTCTTTCACGAACATGCGGAATTCAGTGGCGATCATTTCGTTGCGGCTGCGGCCGGTGTGCAGCTTCTGGCCAACCGCGCCCAGCTTTTGCGTCAGCTCCGACTCTACAAAATGATGCACATCCTCCGCAGTCGAAGCGTCGAGCCATGCCGGTTCAGCCGCTGCGCGCTTCTCAATTTGTTCAAGAGCCGCGCAGATTTGTCCCGTTTCTGTCGCTGTCAGGATTCCGATTTTCTCCAGCCCGCGCGCCCACGCTTGATCGAGTTTCAGTTCAAACGGGAGCAGTCGCCGGTCAAATCCGAACGAGCGCTCGAATTCATAAAACTCCTTATCCGGCGCGTGCTCAAAGCGACCGCCCCACATTTTCTTTTGTGCTGCTTCGCTCAATGCGCAGCCTCGCTCTTGGCGGGAATGGTTATCGGCAGCGCAAACAAATTGATGAAACCCTCGGCGTCTTTTGGGTTGTAACCGGTCATGGTGAAGCTCGCCAGATTGGTTCGATAGAGCGAATTGGCAGACTCGCGCGACGTTACGTCGACGTTGCCCTTCAAAAGGTTTAGGCCAATCGTGCCGGTCACGCGGTTCTGCGACGATGCAAAAAAGGCGTCCAGCGACTCACGCAGTGGCGTAAACCACATTCCGTAATAAACCATCTCTGCGTACCGCAGAGACAAATGCTGCTGGAAGTGCAGCGTCTCCCGGTCAAGGCACAATGCTTCGAGCTCGCGATGCGCAGCCACGAGTAGAGTCCCGCCCGGCGTTTCGTACGCGCCCCGCGACTTGATTCCCACCAGGCGATTTTCGACCATATCCATGCGCCCAACACCGTTTCTCGCTGCCACTTCATTGAGCGTCTCAAGCAACGCCAGCGGACCCAATTTCCTGCCGTTCACCGAAACCGGTTTTCCCGCTTCAAACCCAATTTTCACTTCGGTCGGCTGATTCGGAGCCATTGCCGGCGAAATCACCCATTGCCACATCGCCTCTTCCGGCGCATTCGCCGGATCTTCCAGACGCCCGCCTTCATGGCTCAGGTGCCAGATATTGCGGTCGCGGCTGTAGATATTTTTGGTGGTTTGTTCCACCGGAACATTGTGTTCGCGCGCATAACCGATTGCTTCTTCGCGTGAACTGATTTTCCACTCGCGCCACGGCGCAATGATTTTCAATTCCGGCGCGAGCGCTTTGACCGCCAATTCAAACCGCACCTGATCGTTCCCTTTGCCGGTGCAGCCGTGCGCCACAGCATCGGCGCCGAGTTTGCGCGCAAGCTCCGCCTGTCTGCGCCCAAGTATCGGCCGCGCAAACGATGTACCCAGCAGATATTTATGTTCGTAAACGGCGCCCGCGCGCAGCGTTGGCCAGATGTAGTCCTTGATGAACTCCTCGCGCAAATCTTCCACGTATGCGGCGCTCGCTCCGGTCGCCAGCGCTTTCCGCCGCGCCGCCTCCAGGTCTTCCTTCTGTCCCAGATCGCCAATCATGGCGATCACTTCGCACTGATAATTCTCCTTCAGCCACGGAATAATGATGGAGGTGTCGAGTCCTCCGGAATAGGCCAAAACCACTTTCTTTGCCAACGTTTTCTCCTTAGCCAAGCAGGGTGAGCAAAATCGCTTTTTGTACGTGCAGGCGGTTCTCTGCCTGATCGAACACGATCGATTGCGTTGAATCGATGACCTCGGCGGCGACTTCCGAGCCACGATGCGCCGGCAAACAGTGCATAAATACCGCCTCAGGATCCGCCTGCTGCAGCAGAGCGGCGTTCACCTGATATGGCGCGAAAATCTTTTCTCGCTGCGCCGCTTCATCCTCCTGGCCCATGCTCGCCCACACATCTGTGTAGATCGCCTGCGCTCCATTCACCGCCTCATCTGCGGAACGCAAAATTTCTATCTTCCCGCGGCTTTCGCGTGCCGCCCGCCGCGCTTCAGACACCACTGCGGGATCCGGTTCATAACCCGCCGGCGTCGCCACGCGCACATGAACTCCGAGCCGCGAGCCCACCGTCAGCAATGAATGGCAAACATTGTTTCCATCGCCGACATACGCCAATTTCAAACCGCGCAAGTCACCGAAGCGCTCCTCAAGGGTAAAGAAATCGGCGTACGCCTGGCACGGATGGCAGCGATCCGAGAGCGCATTAATGATCGGTATTGATGAATTCTCCGCCAGCTCTTCCAACACTTTGTGTTCAAAAACTCGCGCCACGATTCCCTGAACCCAGCGGTCCAGATTCCTCGCCACGTCGCCAACCGATTCGCGCGCGCCCAGCCTGGATTGCGCGTGGTCCAGAAAAACCGCGCCGCCGCCCATGCTCGAAATGCCCACTTCAAATGTGACTCGCGTGCGCAGCGACGGCTTTTCGAAAATCAGCGCCAGGAAGCGTCCCGCCAGCGCGCTCCGATACCGTTCCGGCCGCGCTTTAATGTCTGCGGCGAGATGGTAAAGTTCGCGTATTTGCTCGCTGTTCCACTCATTGCCCGTCAAGAGATCTGACGCCAGCTTCGGCATCGTCGCGGTGGCTGTGATCGCGTTCATTGTTACCTCGCTGCGGCGTGAGCGTGCGCTCCAACCGTTTCCTCAGTTCGAGTAGGGTGTTGCTCCTGAGCCGCAACCTTTTCCTGCCATATTCTGCGTGGAGCTTTCTCTAAAGCGCTTTCGAGCTTCTTCAGAAATTCTTTCACATGCTGTGCGCGAATCACGAACGGTGGAAGGAAGCGCAAAATATGCTCGTGCGTGCAATTGATGATCAGCCCCTGGCGCAAAGCTTCCTCAGCAACCGGCGCTCCTTCAATCGTCAGCTCCAGTCCAAGGATCAATCCTTCCCCGCGCACTTCGCGGACAAAATCGAAGCGTGCTTGCAATTTTTTCAGACCCTCCCTTATTTCCGCGCCACGTTCCCGCACATTTTCCATGAGCTTTTCATCTTCCACTGTTTTGAGAAACTCCAGCGCCACCGCGCACACCAGCGGCCCGCCGCCGAAAGTTGTTCCGTGAATCCCCGGCGTAAATGCCGCGGAAAACTTCTCGTTCGCAATCAGCGCGCCTAAAGGCAAGCCGCCGGCAAGCGGTTTGGCCACTGTCACAATGTCCGGTTTGGCGCCAAATTTCTGGTACGCGAACCGGCGGCCCGTCCGGCCCAAACCGCACTGGATTTCATCGGTAATCAGCGCAGCATCATGTTTGCTCGCGAGTTCGCGCGAGCGCTGCCAAAACCCTTCGGCCACCGCGGAGATTCCGCCTTCTCCTTGAATCGTTTCGATAACAATTGCGCCAACCCGCTCGTCGAATTTCCTTGCCAGGTCTGCGACATCGTTGAAACGAACAAATTCCGCGCCCGGCACCAGCGGCTCGAATGGCTCACGATATTTCGCCGGATACGTAATAGAGACAGCTCCAAAAGTCCGCCCATGAAACGAATTCTCCAGCGCCAGAATCCGTGTCTTTGGTGCCGCGCCGGCCGCCGCGTTTTTCTTGGCATATGCCCGCGCCAGCTTTAGCGCGCCCTCAATCGCCTCTGTTCCGCTATTCGTGAAAAAAACGCGGTCCAATCCCGACCATTCTGCTAGTTTCTTTGCGAGCGGCCCTTGAAATGGATTGTGAAACAAATTCGACAAGTGAATCGCGTGGCCCGCTTCGGCTCGAATAACTTTCACCAGCCGCGGATGCGAATAGCCCAGCGCGTTTACCGCGATCCCGCCAAGAAAATCCAGATAAGCTTTGCCCGTGGAGTCGTACAGGTAGCAGCCCTTGCCGCGAGAAAACACAACCGCGGGCCGGCGGTATGTCCCCATCAAATACCGATCAGCTTCGCGAACAATCGCAGACAGATCGCCGCTATATCCTTTGCGATTCGTCTTCGACGCCGCTGTTTTGCGCTTTTTCATGTGTCCTATCGCGCTGCCTGTGCTGCAAATTTGCGCTCTTTAGCCACAGGCATCGGCAGCACGCGCGTTCCCGTACCTCTTGTCCCGTTCGTCACAGACCGAAGTGCGCGCGGATTAGTTCCGCCAACGATTCGCACTTGCTGCACGCCTCCGGCAAGAGCCCGCTTGGCCGCTTCCAGCTTCAAAATCATCCCGCCGGAGACTTTCTGTTGCCGAATCAAATCCTCGATCTCCGTGCTGTTCACTCGGTCGAGCACCTTGTCGCCGTCCAGCACGCCAGCAACATCCGTCAAGAAAATCAGCTTGTCCGCCTGGCAGTATTCCGCCGCCGCCGCGGCCATATGGTCTGCGTTGATGTTATAAAGCTCGCCGTCAAATCCCATGCCCAGACAGCACGCCACCGGCACAATCCCGGCGCGCCAAAGAGAACTCAAAAAATCTACATTCACGCCCGTCAAATACCCAACATAGCCAAGCCCGCCTGCGTCGCCTTCGTGGCACATCGGCTCAGCAAGAAAACACGCCGAGTCCGCCGCCGAAATCCCTATCGCATTCTGTCCAGCAAGGGAAATCGCGCCTGCCAGCCTTTTGCTAAGCAGTCCCGCGAATACCATTACTGCCGCATCGCGCGTTTCACGGTCGGTAACGCGCAGGCCTCCCACGAACCGCGAAGCGATTCCCATTCGCGCCAGCGTCGCGCTGAAAATCTTTCCGCCGCCGTGGATCACCAGCAGTTCATGGCCGGCCTTCGCTGCGTCAGCGATTTGCTGCGCCAACCGGCGAACCACCGCTTCATCGTCCAACAACGCTCCCGCGAGTTTTACGACGATCCTCATATCAGTCCTGTCGACTCCGCATAGCCTTGCATGAAATTGAAGTTCTGCACCGCTTGTCCGGCAGCGCCTTTGCCCAGATTGTCCAGGCAAGAGACCACCACAATGCGCTCTCCCGATTCGTCCAGCGCAAAACCCAAATCGCAGAAATTCGTCCGGGTCACGTGCTGCAATTCCGGAAGCTTCCCGGCCGGCCAAATGCGAATCATCGGGCGCGCGGCGTAGAACTTGCGAAGTTCCGCCTCGACTTCCTCCTTGCGCCGCGGCTCGTTCAGCCAAAACGAAAGCGTGGACAAAATTCCGCGCTCCAGCGGCAGCAAATGCGTCGTGAAAATCAGATTCGCCGCGTCGATTCCTGCATGCTCGGCAATTTCAGGCGTGTGCCGGTGCGTGAAAACACCATAAACGCGGCAGTTCTCGTTCACCTCGACAAAATTCGTCTCGCGCTTCGGCTCTTTCCCTGCGCCGCTTGCGCCGGATTTGCAATCGCACACAATTCCGCGCGACGTGTCCACCCAGCCAGCCTCAATAAGAGGCCGCAATCCCAAGATTACCGATGTCGCGTAGCATCCCGGATTTGCAACGAGCCGGGCCTCCGCCAGCATTTCTGAATAAATCTCAGGCAATCCGTACACCGCCTTTTGCGTCACGCCTGCGTCCGGCTGCGGCAGTTTGTACCAGCGCGTAAATGTTTCCGGGTCCCTGAAGCGAAATGCCCCGCTCAGGTCGATAACCCGCGAACCCGCGGCCAGCAGCGCTGGAACAAGTTTCAGTGAAGCCTCGTGCGGCGTGGATAGAAACGCAGTTCCCGCCCCGCTCTCCGCGATAGCCTCAATCGAAAGCGTACGGCAGGGCGCTTCTCCCCACCCGCGCAACTGTGGAAAAATTTGCGTCAAACAGCCAGCCTCTGCGTTTTCGCCGCGCAGATAAAAAGTTGGCCGTTCAATCTTCGGATGCCGGAGCAACAGGCGGGCCAGTTCAAATCCCGCGTAACCGGTTGCCCCGATTACCGCGACCCGTCTCGGGTCTTTCATCGAAGCAAGTCCTCCATGCGCTTTTGAATAGCCGCCCGGGCCGTGCGCGATGGCGTGATAATCAGCACCGTATCGTCCCCAGCAAGCGTCCCGGCCACTTCTTTCCAATGTTCGCCATCTACCGCTGCCGCCAGCGGCTGAGCGCCCCCCGGCGGCGTCTTGAGGACCAGCATGTTTTGCGCCGGACGCATGTCCACCAAAAATTCGCGCAGCGCGCGCCCCAGTTGTGGCACCGGCGCGGACTCTTCTGCTGCAGCGCTCAGCGTCCGGTAACCCTCCGCCGTTTTCACCAGCCTTAGTTCCCGCAGATCGCGCGAAAGCGTCGCCTGCGTCACTCTCACGCCCATCTGCAGAAGCCGTCTCCGGAGCTCATCCTGATTGGCGACCGGCTCACCCCCCACCAGCTTCAGAATTTGCCCTTGCCGCATTCTTTTATGTGTTCCCATCCAGGCTTCCGCCCTTGTTGTTTGAATATTCATTCCTATGCATATTTATACGGCTGCATTGAAACGAATGTCAAGCGGAAACGTCTCAGAAAAACGAACAGCGGCGGTCAGTTTGAATTGTCTTGGTCGTGACAATGGCAGTCAAAATTCACCCTCACCGCCTCATGCCGCTTGACACTTGGTGCTCGGATGAGTTCTGCTCTGTGCCAGAATCTCGGAGAAAGGAAATTTGGGTATGCCGTTGCAAGCCGTTCAACGTCGATCGCGCGGTTTCATTTGCCTGAACGCGCATCCTGCCGGTTGCCGTCGCAATGTGCAGGAGCAAATCCGTGCCATTGCCGGCGGCCACAATCAACATAGCGGGTCGTCTAAGGCGCTTATCGTTGGCGCTTCCACAGGATATGGCCTCGCTTCTCGCATCGCCGCCGCGTGGGGCTTCGGTGCGAAAACCATCGGCGTGTTTCTTGAGCGCCCTGCCGAAGGAAATAAGACCGCGAGCGCCGGCCTCTACAACACCGTCGCATTCCATGAATTCGCGCGCAAGGACGGCCTGCTTGCCGCGAGCGTCAATGGAGACGCTTTCTCATCCGAAACCAAGCGCATCGCGGCAGAGATAGTTCGCAAACAACTCGGCCAGATTGACCTGCTCATCTATAGCGTGGCTGCGCCCAAACGTGTCGATACTTCCGGAGTCACACACAGTTCCGTCCTAAGGCCGATTGGCAGTACCTACACCAACAAAACTGTGGAACTCGACTCCGAAAAAGTAACAGAAATAACCATTCCGCCCGCCAACGATCAGCAAATCGCCGACACAGTCGCGGTCATGGGAGGTGCGGATTGGAAACTATGGGTCGACATGCTCGAGCAGCAAGAATTGATTGGCAGTAATTTCCGCACGCTTGCCTACTCGTACATTGGCCCGGAATTGACTTGGCCGATTTATCGCGACGGCACAATTGGCCGCGCCAAAAATGATCTGGAGGAAACAGCTCGCGCTTTGAATGCAAGATTACGCCACAAATTTGGCGGTGAAGCGCGCATTGCCATCAACAAAGCCATCGTCACGCAAGCTTCCGCGGCAATTCCTGTCGTGCCGCTGTACATGAGCCTGCTTTTTCGCGTCATGAAACATAAAAATCTGCACGAAGGAGCCATCGAGCAAATGCGCCGCCTGTTTTTTGATTTCCTCGCGAATGATTCAAAGCCGCTCTTCGATTCCCAGGGACGCATCCGCCTCGATGACCGCGAGATGCTCCCTGAAGTCCAGTCGCAGGCTTCCGCGCTTTGGCCGCAGGTGGACACCAGCAATCTGCGCGAGTTGACTGATTTCGCGGGTTTTCAACACGATTTTCGCGCGCTGTTCGGCTTCGAGATCGATGGCGTGGATTACTCCGAACCCGTCGAAACTGCGCTCTCCTGGCAGTGATTTCGCTACATCACCTCAAAAATGGAACACTACGCCCGTCGAAATGCGACCGTCCGCCGAAGTGGACGTGAGATCGCCTGTCACTACGTCGGCTTGTATCGCGCGAATCGACAAATAATGATTCACGTGAATATCCAATCCGCCCCCCACTTCCGTGCTGAAGACCGTATGCGTCACGCTCGGGATGCTCAAATGCATGCCTCCAAGCAGCACATGCACAAACGGAGAGTAATGCAGCATGGGCAACCCAACCTGCACTCCCCCGTAAATGTTAGTAACGCTCATCGACCTCTGGAATAGAGTGCCGTAATTCCCAGTGAAATCCCCGACGATTCCAACGTAGGTGTTGACCTTATACGTAAGCGACGCCTCCCATCCGCTGGCATTCACATCGCCGCCTTTCTGCTCAAATCGCGCGTAGGAATAGCCGCCAAAGAGATCGAACTTCTGTGCTCGTGCCGCAATCGGTGCAAGCAAAAACAAGCAGAGCAGCAACGCAACTTTTCGCATCTTAAATTCCTCCGTCAGTTGGCACAGGAACCAATCGCTGGGCGCGAGCCGGCGAAGCCGTGATGACCCCCGCAGAATAGGCTAGCGCAAACCTCATGGGAAGAGAATGGCCCTCCAGTATTAAAGATGCGCAGAGCGCAAAGCTGGACAAAGTGTCAGAGTAAAGGTTCAGCCGCCCCGCTCCCGATAATCTCGCGAGTTTCATCCCGCAGGCGCACAATTTCCCGCCAGCCGTCGCTTTCTCCGCCCGATTTGACCAGCGGCCCCATTATCATTTTCACTTTCCCCGGTTTAGGCAACATGGTTTTGTCACGCAGCAACTCGCGCGCGCCGCGAATCGCAACCGGACAAATCGCGCACCGGGTATCCACCGCCGCCTTGAAAGCACCTAACTGAAAAGGACGGACTCCAGGTTCCGACGTGAACGTGCCCTCGGGATAAACCACCACGGATTCACCGCGCCGAAGCGCCTCCTCGACTTCATTTGATTGCGCTACTCGCGCTTTCGCGTCATTTCGGTCGAACGCAAAATGGCCCGAGCGGTTCGCCAGCAGCCCTACCAGCGGCATCGAGTGAATCTCTCCCTTTGCCACATAGCGCGCTTCCGCAGGCAAAAATCCCAGCAAAATTAGAATGTCCAGATAGCTGGAGTGATTCGGAGCAAAAATCCATGGGCCTTCTGAACGCCACCGCTCCAGCAGGTCGCCCCCCACGATCTCCACGCGAATCGCCGCCAGAATCAGCAGTATTCGGCAAGCATTGTGCACTAATTTCGCCGAGAAGCGGCGGCTTCTCATCGGAAGCAGTATCGTCCACACGATTAGTGTAGCGATGCCAAATAGCGTCAGCGCATACGCGCCGTAAACAATTTCCGCCGTGCGCACTAACAGCGACTTCGCGCCCGAAACTATCCGCGGCACAGCCCCGCGAGCCGCCAGCTTTCCAGCCTGCATCCACGCCGGTTTTTGCCGCTTGCCCAGTTTGCCTTCCACATATAGCCGGCGCGTCTCGCTGCGCCGAAGTTTCCCGCTCGACGTTTTGGGAATCGCGTGAACTGGCAGAATTTCCACAATATCGGGCGGCAGGCCAATTTTTTCGCTTACTTCTCCGGTAATTGCTTGCGCAATCCGATTGCGCTCGCCTGCGTCTCTCGCCTCCGCAACCACCACCAGGCGCTCCGTGCCGCTCGCCTCATCGGCAAGTCCAAATGCCACCACGCAGCCCGTCCGCACGCCATTTATGCGTCCGGCGATTTCTTCGATCTCCTGTGGATAAAGATTCCGGCCGCCTTTGATGATTAAATCTTTCGCGCGCCCAGTGATGTAGATCTCGCCTTCTGCGATGTAGGCCAGATCGCCCGAATCGAGCCACCCGTCCGCGCTCATCAGCTCGCGCGTCGCCTCAGGATTCTTGTAATACCCAGGAGTTGCCGAAGGCCCTCGGAAATGCAGCCGTCCTTCGACCCGTTCCGGCGCTTCACCGCCTTGCGCATCTGCCACGCGAACTTCCATCCGCGGCAGCGGCTGTCCCGCCGACACAAATTCCAGCGCGCTCTCGTTCTCTGCGCGTACTGGCACTGCCTTGCCTTCGCGTTGAAACTCTTCGCGCGAAATGCGGTCCACACGCGCGCCCGCGCCCATCTTCGGTGTAGCCACTCCAAGGCTTGCTTCCGCTAGTCCATAAACGGGCAACAATGCTTCGCGTCGGAACCCGCATCGCGCAAATTTTCCCGCAAACCGGTCGAGCGTCTCCCGTCGCACCGGCTCGGCCCCGTTCAACGCTGCGCGCCAGCAGCTAAGATCCAAACCTTCCATTTGCGAATCCGAAATCTTGCGCACGCACAATTCGTATGCAAAATTCGGCGCCGGGCTGAGCGTTCCGCGATGCCTACTAATCGCACGCAGCCAGCGCTCCGGCCGCGTCAGAAACGCCAGCGCCGAAAGCGACACCAGCGGAATGCACTTCGCCAGCGGCACAAACCAGGCGCCGATTAAACCCATGTCGTGATACAAAGGCAGCCAGCTTACCGCCACATCATCGCCTTGGATTTTCACCGCCTCGTCGATTGAGCGGATATTCGCCAGCAGGTTCGCATGGGTCAGCACCACTCCCTTTGGACTTCCTGTAGATCCTGACGTGTATTGCAAAAACGCGATGTCTTCGCCGCGCCCGCGATGTTCAACCCCTCCCAAGGGCCGAATCTCTGTCTCCGGCGGCAGCTCCCCGCCATTTGAAGAACTGAGCTGCATCGCCGTAACCACGCCGCGCAACGATTTCACCTGCGGTTGCAGCAATTTGGCCACTGATTCGGCGCTTCGAAAAGTGACCAGCAGCCGCGCTTCCGCGTTGCGCAGAATCGCCGCTTGCCGCTCCGCGTATTCCTCGATGCGATCTGCCCGGAATGGCGGATAGATCGGCACTGGAATCGCGCCCGCCAAAATCGCCCCTGCAAAAGTCCAAAAAAAGTCCGCGCACGTCGGAAGCATAATTCCCACAGTTTGCCCCTGCAGGATTCCGCGCCGCTTCAGTTCCGCCGTGACAACCAAAGCGCGCTTGTACAGCTCGCCGCAAGTAATCGCGCGAACGCTTTCATTTTCCTCGTACAGATAAATGTGATTCGCTTCTGCATCAAACCGCCCGCGAAGGGCGATGATTTCCGCCAGCGTCTCCGCGCTCGCCAGTTTTTCGAGCAACTCCTCGCGCTCTCGTTCATGTCCGCGCGGGCTCGATCCAAGGGCAGGGCTTTGTGCAAATTGACGCTGACTGGCGGGGAGCGCCATTTGAAGCGCAACGGCATCCGCCAGGTCGTTCGCCGAATCTGCCTCCGCAACCACATTTTCGGGAAGTTGAATGGAGAACGCTGCGTCCAGCCGCAGCATCAGCTCCACGCGCTCCAGGCTGCCAAGCCCTAGATCGCGCTCCAGGTGCGCCGCGCCTTTTTGGTGGTTGAATTCTTCCAGCGCTCGCCGGTTTCCCAGTTCGTTCAATAGTTGGACAATGATTTCGCGGATTCCCTGCTCGAGATCGGTCCGTTCGAGTTTGGTGGCGGAACTTCCCACGATGAATACCGTCTATCGCGGCCTGCGCGCAAAGAAACCATAATGCGCGCGCTTTCCAGAATCTGTTCGAGGCTATCATGCCATTGTTTCCTCTTCAACGGGCGGGTTCGGCATCCTCGACGCTGTTGCTCAGGAAGCTGCTGAAGCAGTTGCCTTGTTTCTGGTGCAGACCTAGCGCCCCATCTGAGCCCTGAGTTCTCTAAATCTGATGAAACCGTCCAAGGTAGCAGCGCGTCTTTAGGCCAGCACGAAACGGTTCGGTGTTTCCATTGCAATTTCGGCTCTCAAGCGCTAGTGTGCACAGCACTATTTTAATCTTCAGCGATTCTTCGGAGGTATTTTTCAATGGCGCAATCTGATGCTCGTCACCTTCGCTTTCTCTCGCGCGTGACCGCCGCGCTGGCGCTATCTTGCTCCATGCTATGGACTCCCAATGCCGTTGCGCAAGGCCGGCCTGCTGAACCGACCATCGAATCGGCGACTGCCAATCTCAAAATGCGCGCCATCGGCCCGGCAATTATGGGCGGACGCATCGATGACATAGCCGTCGCCGACACTAGCCCGAAAACTATCTACCTCGGCGCCGCTGCTGGCGGCCTTTGGAAAAGCACTGATGGCGGCATGACTTGGACTTCGCTTTTTGACCGTGAGCCAAATCCATCGATTGGCGCCGTTGCCGTCGCGCCGTCGAATCCCTCCGTCGTCTGGGTCGGAACAGGCGAAGCCAATAACCGCCAGAGCGCTTCCTGGGGCGACGGCGTTTACAAATCCACTGATGGCGGTCAAACCTGGTCGCACATGGGCCTCGAAGATACGCAGGCTATCGGTCGCGTAGTGATCGACCCTACGAATCCTGACGTCGTTTATGTCGCAGCCGTAGGACACTTGTGGGGACCTAATCCTGAGCGCGGCCTTTTCAAAACAACTGACGGCGGGAAAACCTGGAACAAAGTTCTCTTCATCAACGACGACACCGGCGTCACGGATGTCGCTATCGATCCGCAGAGTCCTACTACTCTCTATGCCGCGGCCTACGAACGCCGCCGCACCGCGTGGGGCTTCAACGGCGGCGGACCCGGCAGCGGAATTTACAAAACCACTGACGGCGGAGTCGCCTGGATCAAACTCACCAAGGATTTGCCGACGGGAGAAGACGGGCGCATCGCTGTTGCCGTTTACCGCAAAAATCCCAACATCGTCTATGCCTTGATTCAAAACGCAAAGGGTGGCGTCTTCCGCAGCGAAGACAAAGGCGCGACATGGATGAAAATGGGCTCTGAGGATCCTCGCCCCTCCTATTTCAGTCAGATCCGCATCGACCCCAATAATGACCTGCGCATCTGGATGGGCGGCGTCAATCTTTACTATTCCGAGGATGGCGGCAAGACGTTCAATCAGCGCCGCGCGCGCGAAGTTCACAGCGATTTTCACGCTATTTGGATTGACCCGGAAAACTCTAATTTCATGCTGGTAGGCTGCGACGGCGGTATCTACGAAAGCCGCGATGCGGGCGCAGATTGGGACCATCTGAATGTGATGAATCTCGGCCAGGCTTACGAAGTGGGCTACGACAATCAGCAACCCTATCACGTTTGCGCCGGATATCAGGACAATGCCGAGTGGTGCGGTCCCAGCCGCACTTGGTTCGCTGGCGGGATTCCCAACAGTTCATGGTTTATGGTTGGCGGAGGCGATGGCTTTTACGTGAAGCCAGACCCTGCCGACCCACAGACCATCTACACTGAATCGCAGGATGGTAACCTTCAACGCCGCGACTTGCGCAATAACGAAGGCCTGAACATTCGCCCCGTTCCGACAAAAGATTCCGATCCGCCATACAGATTCAACTGGAATTCTCCGCTCCTCATTTCATCTCACGATCACAACACGCTTTATTACGGCGGAAATTTCCTTTTTAAGTCCACTGACCGTGGCGATTCGTGGATCAAGCTCGGCGGCGATTTGACCACCGGTGTCGATCGCAACACGCTGCCCATTCTCGGCGCACTACCCACGAAAGACACGCTCTCGCTCTATGACGGCGTCGAATGGTATCCCACCATCACGGCTATCGATGAATCTCCTATCAGCTCATCCGTGCTGTGGGTGGGCACCGACGATGGCAATTTGCAAGTGTCACGCGACGGCGGCAAAACTTGGAAGAACGTCGCCGACCGTGTTCCCGGCGTCCCCAAAGGGACGTATGTCTCGCGCGTCGTCGCTTCGAAATTCGCCGAAGGCACTGCCTACGTCTCTTTCGACGGTCACCGCTCCAACGATTTCCATGTTTATCTCTTCAAAACCACAGATTATGGCCAATCTTGGAAATCCCTCAGCGACGGCATTCCCGAGTCTGCTGGCACTTTGCACGTTATCCGCGAGCATCCCACGGACAAAAACTTGCTCTTCGCTGGTGCCGAATTCGGCGCCTATTTCTCGCTCGATGGTGGCGCTCACTGGAACAAACTCGCCATGGGCCTGCCCACTGTTCCGGTGGACGACATTCAAATCCAGCCCCGCGAAAACGACCTCATCCTCGCCACTCACGGCCGTTCCATCTACATTTTGGACGACCTCACTTCGCTCCAGCATTTGAGCTCGCAAATCCTCGCCGAAAACCTTCATCTCTTTCCCATTCGCAATACCATCGGCTGGCGCATCTACAACAACCGTTGGTTTGACGCTCAGCAGGTTTTCCTCGGCCCCAACCCTCCCGACGGCGTCTTGATCGATTTTTACCTGAAGTCCAAGCCGGCAAAAAATCAAAAAGTCACGATCACCATTCTCGACTCCGCCGGCAAGACCGTTCGTGAAATTGACGACCGCAACGCCCAATCCGGAATCAATCGCATCAATTGGGATTTGCGCTACAACCCTCCCGTCAAACTGACTCCCGAGCAGGAAGAAGCGCTCGCGCAGGGATTTTTTGGCGGAGGAGCACGCGGCCCCGTTGCCGACCCGGGCGTTTACACCGTAAAAGTCGCTCTTGGTGACGATTCGCAAACGCAAACGGTGCATGTCGAACAAGACCCGCGCGTCCATCTCACCGCCGCTGACAGTGTCGCTCGCCACGACGCAATCATGCAAAGCTACGCGCTCTACAGAACTGCCAACGACGGCCAAAAGCTTATCGCTGGACTGAAAAAATCCCTCGATGACTCGCTGACCTCCTGGAAAAAGCCCGACGCCCCCAAAGTTCCCGCGCCAATCGTCGCCCAGGCCGAAGCCCTCCAAAAGAAGGTCAACGATCTGAGCGGAAAATTCGTGTCCGCGGGCGGCTTTGGCGCCGGAGGCCCGCTCCATTACACCACTCCGCCTTTGCCGATGCGTATTGGCCGGCTGATGTCTCAGCTTGACGGCTATTCGGCCGCTCCTACGCCGCCAGAAAAGGAGCAGTTGGCCGCCCTATCTCAAGAGCTCAACCAATCCATGGCTACGCTGCACGAGCTCATCAATCAGGATCTCGCCAGCTTGAACAAGTCCCTCAACAAGGCAGGCGTTCCGCACATCACCGCGGAACCCCTGCAAGAGCCGCCCCGCCGCCCTAGCGAGTAACCGCGCCATGCGGTGGCGCTCGGGAGTTGGAGTTGGCGTTGGCGTAGCAACGTACACATTCATAACCAGATACGTTAAACACGCTCCTAACCGCCGGGGTACGTCCGTACCATAACCAATTGAACCTTCCGGCCTATCGACGCCGCAAGCCCCTCCCGGCAAAATGGCTTCGCGTTCGGGATTCGGCGTGCGCCCCCCGCGCGAATCGGATCTCGAAAGTGTTTGCACCTCCATCACCCCATGCCCACGGCGGCCGGCCCCCCCCAACCGGCCGCCTTTTTCTTGCTGCTAAGGCCCTCTGAAAACGGCGTGAACGGGACATGTCCCGTAGCGGTCAGGTAGGCCGCTGCGCCCGAACGAAGAAGATGAGGCCGGGTTGCGTTTATGTAGGGCCCGACGTACTTGGTCGGGCCGCTGCGCCATCCAAAAAACCAAATGCCATAGATATATTCCATTCCAGGTAGATCAACGCTAGATTTCCGCTCCCTTGCTGACGCCGTCCGTACGCGAATCCCCCTACCCAATCCGCTTGTTTTCCTCATCTTAACTTTTTGTTGACCATATTTTCCGACTGTGGTACACCGCTTGCACGTCACGCTGTCAGCGAGAGGTGTTTTTGGCGGCGCGCGGGGGAAAGTCCTGAAAAATTCTTTGTGGGGTTGTGTTGATATTGCCTATCCAGAGCAGCGAATTGCTCGACCCTCGCTCTGTGTTTGCGCGTCCCTGCCATTCTTTAAATTTATGATGAAGCAATTTTGACCGGAGGCGTACTGTGAAGAAAATCTGGCAATCCCTGTTTTCAAAGGCATTTTCGGTAGCCCTCTACCTGGCGCTCTCGGCAGCGATAACCACAGCCTTCCTCTTCTGCGCCAGTTCCGCGTGGGCCCAGGCCACCACATCCCTTCGCGGCGCGGTCACTGACCCCAGCAACGCGGCCATTCCTAATGCCACTGTGCGCTTGACCAATATCGACACAAACCTGCAGCGCACCACCACCACCGACCAGCAGGGCAGCTACGTGTTCGCTGAAGTGGTGCCCGGCCATTACGTGCTCGACGTTTCGGCCACTGGCTTTGCCAGTTTCGAGCAAAAGGGTTTTCAGTTGCTCGTCAACTTGCCCGCCACCATCAACGTGCACATGAAAGTCGGCGCGGCCACCACCACCGTCGAAGTCACCGGTGCAGCCCCGCTGCTAAATACAACGGATGCTAGCCAGGGCAACGTTTTGAGCGGCAACGAAATTAGCCAAATGCCGCTGTATGGTCGGAACGTTGCGTCCCTTTTGTCACTTCAACCCGGCGTCGTTTTCACTTCCAACCGCACTGATCTCGCAACAAATGACACACGCGGCGGTGCCGTCAATGGGGCCCGTAGCGACCAGAACAACGTGACCCTCGACGGCGTTGACGTAAACGACCAGAGCGGTGGCGCTCTTACAAACCCGTCTCAATCCGCCTTCTCGACTGTTGTTCCAGTCACCGTCGCCTCGGTTCAGGAATTTCGTGTCAGTACCTCCGACTACAACGCAGATGAGGGACGTTCTGAAGGAGCTCAAACCACCCTCGTCACCAAGGGCGGGACCAATTCTTTCCACGGCGGTGCTTATGAATTCAACCGCACTCAGTTTGGCGAAGCGAATGACTTCTTTAATAAGACAGGAGAGGAAGCCGCTGGCCAGCCGAATAAGCCGCTTCACCTCGTCTACAATATTTTCGGTGCCGACGTGGGCGGTCCCGTCATTCACAACCGCCTGTTCTTCTTCTTCAACTATGAAGGCCACCGTCAGGCGCAGGCCTCTAGTGAACAGAGAAGTATTCCTTCTCCCACGCTTGCAGATGGCGTGATTCAATACCCGTGCGCGGGCACCTCGACCCAGACGCCGGTGCAGCAGTGTCCCGGCGGGACCGTGCAAGGAGCAACCAAGACTTGGAACGTCGCAGCCGGTGATTTCGCCATCGGCCCCAACAATAATTCAGCCAACACGGGTGCCGGATTGGCGCAAATGGACCCGCTTGGAATCGGCCCCAGCCCATCCTCGTTGGCCTATTTTCAGTCCTACTACACAAATCCTGCAGTCGTTCCAAATGACCCGACGGAAACGAATGCCGATGGACTGCAACTTAATTTTGATGGTTTCCGTTTTCCTGCCAGCGAGCATCCCAAAAACGATATCGCCATCGGCCGAATCGACTACAAGCTCACCGCTAACGGCAATCACACTCTCTTCTGGCGCGGTAGCGGGCAGGACAACTACATTCCCGGCGCACCCTTCCTTCCAGGTGGCGCTCCGCAGACTACCATTACGGACTTCAGTAAAGGCATGGTCTTCGGCTATACCGCGGTCCTGAAGCCTACGCTTGTGAACAACTTCCGTTACGGCTATACGCGCCAGAGCGTCGTCGAGGCGGGAGACACATTTCAGCCCTATGTCTTCATTCGCGAGCTTTCTCAGGATGTCAATCATGGGATAGGTTTCAATTTCCCCGTTCACAATTTTACCGACGACCTTTCGTGGACCAAAGGCAACCATCAGTTCAGCTTCGGAACTGACATCTCGCTGGTCTACAACAACTCTGTCAGCACCATGAGTTCCTTTAGCGATGGCTCCATGAATGCCGCCTGGCTCACTACCGGCGGTTTCGCCATTCAGAATCGAGACGACCAGTTCAATCCCGACTGTGCAACTGTATATGGGACCGTTGGCACGAACTGCAGCGCCGTTGACACATTCCCAGCCGTTGACCCTGGCTTCTACAATGGTTATGACTTCCCCTTAATCGGCCTGCTTGGCATGGTCACCGAAGTGGATGCTCAGTATAACGTTCATGTGAACTCGCAGGGCATTGGGACCCCCCTCACACAAGGCGCTGGTGTGCCGCGCCACTTTGCGGATTACGAAACTGAGTTGTATGCACAGGATGCGTGGAAGATAAGACCAAATCTGACCTTCACCTACGGGCTTCGATACGAAGGGATCACCGCTCCTTGGGAGACTTCTGGCCAGCAAGTGGCACCCACCTTCGATCTCGGTCAATGGTTTGCTGAGCGGGGCGCAGGAATGGCTGCCGGTGTACCCGCTAATCAGTTCCCGAATATAACCTTTGATATCGCCGGCAGAGCGAACAACCGTCCGGACTGGTGGGCGACTGGGCGCGATTTCTCCCCCCGCTTGGCCCTTGCCTGGTCGCCGGAGCCGGGCGATGGTTGGCTCAGGACGCTCTTTGGACAGGACAAAACATCCATTCGGGCGGGATTTGGCAAGTATTACGACCATTTCGGCCCGGCTATGATCCTTACTTTTGACCAGAGCGGAGGAGAATTCGGTCTTAGCACTCTGCTTACAAACCCGGCACAGGTCGAAAGTGCCGCGACATCGCCTCGCATACAGCCAATCTCTGGGCAGGGCTTGATCTCTGCTTTTAACAACATCCCTACAACCGACAACAAGGGAAATACGATTTTCACTCCCGCTCCTTCTGCGAATTTTCCACTAACATTCTCGCCGGGCAACTTCTGCATTTGCTGGGGAATCGACAGTTCCTTGAAGACGCCGTATTCCTATGCCATGGACTTCTCGGTCTCCAGGGAGCTGCCCCACAATATGAGCATAGAGGTCGCCTACATCGGGCGCTTGGGACACAACCTCCTTGTCCAGAGCGATTTGGCTCAACCTCTCAATCTTCGGGACCCCACCTCCGGAATTACCTACTATCAGGCGGCCGCGGCCATGGCCACAGTAGCGCGTTCATCAAATGCTTTTCAGCCACCAAGCGGCCAGACCACTCCTGCTCAGGACGCAGCCCTGGCGGCCCAGATAGGTCCTACCGCTGCTTATTGGCAGAACCTCTGGACGCCGCTTCCAACCAACACACAAGGGCAGCCAACTGACCTATACAACACCACCTACTTTGGTTGCGGAGGTCCGACGGCCAGCATCGTCACAGCGATCTATGCGGCGTATTACTGCAACTCAAATAACGAGACGTCCGCTCTGGATTACATCGATCTCGTAGGCATTCCCAGCAACAACAATTTCGACCCCAATACCGGCACGGGCTCGACCTACTTTGCCCAAACCGGACAGTATACCTGGTTTGACAATCAATACTCCTCTCTCTTCGCCTGGCGTTCGCAGTCTTGGTCTCATTACCATGCCATGCAGGTCACGTTAAGGAAGCAGATGTCCCAGGGCCTGCAGTTCAACGTCAACTATACCTATTCAAGTTCCTTCGACTTGGCGTCGGACGCAGAGAGCGTAGGCGAATGGAGTTCCTTGAGCGGCAACGTCGTCAATCCCTGGATGGGCAATCAGTTGAGCGGGCCCTCCGATTTCGACCTGCGTCACCAGATCAATGGCGAGTGGATCTGGCAGCTTCCGTTTGGACAGGGGCGCAAGTTTGCGAGTGGCATCAGCAAAGGTCTCGACGCCATCGTTGGCGGTTGGCAGCTTTCCGGTGATACCCGCTGGTCCAGCGGATTCCCGGTTAGCGGAGGGACGTGCTTCTGTTTCCCAACGAACTGGCAACTCACCGGTCTGGCCTCTGCAGCGAGCAGAATCAACGGTGGGCACAACAATGTCACGGACGTTGCCGGCACTCTCACCTATAACATCTTCAAAGACCCTGCCACCGCGTACAACAATTTCGGCGTCCCCCTTCCGGGTGAATCCGGATCGCGCAACCCGATCCGTGGCGACGGCTTCCTGAATACCGATATGCAGCTCAGCAAGTTCTGGAAGATGCCGTACAATGAAAATCACCAGCTTCGTCTGAGCGCCGATATGTTCAACGTGTTCAACACCAAGCGCTTCGACGTGCAAAGTGCGCAACTCGGACTCGATCACCAGGGCTCGTTCGGCACCTATTCCCGTTTGCTCACTCTGCCTCGCACCATGCAGTTCGGCCTGGAATATACGTTCTAGAGTCCAATCACAAAGCAAAAGGCCCCGGCGAACCGGGGCCTTTTTTCTTTAGGCCTGCCCCTGCCAACAAGTCAGAGTCAAACATGGCGAATAAACAGCGAATCTGTATCTAAAATTTCTAATCGATAAGTTTTAAACATTAGAAATGACTGTAAGTGATTGAAAACAAAGGAACGCTCCGTTTCTAATCGATAAGTCTAGAGCCCTTTTCGCATTCGCGCTTCCGCGGAACCGCATCAAATCGGGCCGCAAAAATGCTGTGGTCAGCTTTTGGCTGAATGGAGATTTAGCTCTTCGGCGTGGGCGAACTTGACTTCTTCAGCTTCTCATTAATCGCGTCAATCTTGTCCTGCAAGTCCGTCACTTTTTTCTGCGCGTTGTCGGCCTCTGCCTGTTTGGCGGTGATTTGGCTCTGGTCGGCGTCCAATTTCGCTTTGCCCTGCTGATTCGACGCATAATCGGGCGCGCTATAATACTGATCGGAATCCAGTTTGTATTCGCGCTGCGCAATATTCAGATCCGTCTGCGCGCTCTTGAGTTTATTCTTCGCGTCTGCTAATTGCGATTCCAGTTTCGCGCGTTTCGCCGTAAGTTCTGCCACGTCGCTAGCGTTGGCGCTTGGCGCGGCGACTGCGCCTGCTTGCGCTGCACTCGCGCTGGTTGCATTCGCTTGCGGTGGCACTTTCCCCACGACGCTCACGTCGCCGGAAGTCGGCAAATTATCGTTCGTCCAAACCGTTTTTGCCTTCGGCGCCGCCTTCTCCTGCTCCCTGACCTTGCTCGCTTTTTGCGCTAGAGACTGCCCTGACTGTTGCACCATGGCCGGCAGTGGCCCCGCCACAAATGCGAACAATCCGAGTAAAATTGCCGTTTTTCGAGCTTTCATGATTCCGCCTCGAACTTCATTTTTGAGCGCCATGACCACCATCTTAGCCCCTTACTCGAATGATGCAAACCGCCGCCCTCAGGCTGCCCTCGAAAAGGTTACCTGTGGCCCAAGCAGAGTGCTTGATACGCATGAACTCGTATTAACTTGACGATTCGAATCGCATATTTTCGGCTAAGTTTAACGAATTGGGTGACCTTCGCCCGGCTCGCTGGCGGGCCGGCTGCGCATTAAGCTTTATGCGAGACGCTTTGCCATTCGTGCTTGTGGTATTCGGCGCATCACAGCATAATCCGGTCGCACGCATGCGAAATCAGTTCTGTCCGGAAGAGGAGGCGTGATGCTCCGCACGCGATTCTTTTTTGCAGGTTTTCTGGTTCTTCTTCTGACAGGATTTTCTTCCGGAACGCTCGCAGCGCCGCGCAGAAGCGGCTTGCGGGTGCCGCAATCGCAGGCCGCGCAGCAGCAATCACACACGCAACAAACTCAGGAGCGGCAGCAAAGTTCGAAAAACGTAGAGGCGTACACGCTGCCGCCGGATCTCTACGCGAAGGCGGTTAAGTATTCGCGCGCGCAATACATTCTGTATTTCGTCGATTTTATTTGGGGCGTGATTGTTTTACTGCTGATTCTGCATTGGCGGCTTGCGCCGAAATATCGCGACTGGGTGGAAACTGCGACCAAGCGGCGCTTCCTGCAAGCGGTGATTTTCACGCCGATTTTGCTGCTCACAATTGCGATTTTCGAATTACCAACCGGCATTTACGGCCATTGGCTTTCGCGCAGCTACGGGCTCTCGGTGCAAGGCTGGAGTTCGTGGGCGGGAGACTGGGCGAAAAGCGAAATCATCAGCTTCGTCATGGGAATTATTCTGGTTTGGATTTTGTACGCGGTGATTCGCCGGAGTCCGCGGCGGTGGTGGTTTTATTTTTGGCTGGCGGCGCTCCCGATTTTGCTTTTTGTAACTTTTCTATCGCCGCTGGTGATTGACCCGATGTTCAATAAATTCGAGCCGCTGCAGCAGACCGATCCGCAACTGGTCACGGCGCTCGAAGAAGTCGTGCAGCGCGCCGGGATGCATATTCCGCCCGACCGAATGTTCCTGATGAAGGCCAGCGAAAAAACCAAAGCGGTGGATGCCTACGTGACTGGATTTGGCGCCTCGAAACGCGTGGTCGTGTGGGACACGACGATTCAGAAAATGACTGTGCCGGAAACGATGTTTGTCTTCGGACACGAAATGGGCCATTACGTTCTGGGGCACATCTACAAAGGCATGATTTTTGGAGCGGCGCTCGCGTTTGTGCTGCTTTATTTAGGTTTTCGCGGAATGCTGTGGACGCTTTCGCGGCGAAGCAGCGCGTGGGGCATTCGCGGCACGGATGATTGGGCGTCGTTGCCTGTTCTACTTTTGTGGTTCGCGATTCTGGGATTCTTAGCTTCTCCGATTACGAATACCTACAGCCGCCACGACGAGCATCAAGCCGATCAGTACGGACTGGAAGTGACGCATGGACTGATTCCGAATTCCAGCCAGGTAGCTGCGCGAGCGTTTCAGATACTGGGCGAAGTGGATTTGGCGGATCCCCATCCGAATCCATTCATCAAAGTGTGGCTGTTCAGCCATCCGCCGCTGGCCGAACGCGTGAAGTTTGCGCTGACGTATGATCCGTGGGCCCATGGTAAGCAGCCCGAATTTGTAAAATGAATTGAGACGCCACTCACGACAGACGAAAAGGCCTTGCCTGAAGGCGCCGAATGACCGGCTGCCGCATCCACTCACAGTTCCGAGTGAGAAAGACGAAAGCCTCTCTAGATCGGATTCGTTGCTCAATCGACGTTGGACAACTACACTAACCGCACTCAGGAGACACACAAAACATCGCCGCGCGGAGGTTGCGATATGACGAGATCTGTTCTGAGTCGCTTAGGCGCTTGCCTGCTTGCTGTGTCCGCACTCCCAGCAGTGGCCTGGGCACAGGCTCAGGTGCAGCTCAGCTATCTGGGTACGGCTGGTTGGGAGATTACGGACGGCAAGACAGTTGTCCTCGTGGATCCGTATTTGTCGCGGCTGAAGATGGTGACGCCAGGCTCGCCGGTCGCAGTCGACGACCCGCGAGGTTTGGTGGGCTTCGACGATATCGCCAGATCGGATGAGGCCGTAATCGACGCGCACATTAAACGGGCTGATTTCATTCTCCTTACTCACACGCATGTCGATCACGTCCTGGATGTGCCCTACATCGCCCGAAAGACCGGGGCGCTCGTCATCGGAACGGAAAGTACCACGAATTTCGCCCGCGATAGCGGAGTACCGGAGGCGCAACTGCTCACTGTGCAGGGGGGCGACGATTTGGATTTTGGAGTCTTTTCCGTGCGGGTTATTCCCAGTCTGCACGGAATCCTGCGGCATGCGCCGAATATGACTCATCTTCCACCCATTCCCCCGCCGTCCACCATCTTCCCCGCTGATGCAAAGCCGCCGTTTCGAGTTCGCGACCTTCTGATCGAGGGTGGAACACTCGCGTATTACGTTCGGCTCGACGGCGTGCGTGTACTGGTCTTTGGTTCAATGAACTATATCGAGCGCGAGGTGAACGGATTGCGGCCGGATGTCGCAATTGTCGGCGCAGGCCCAGAGAGACAGGAAATCTACAGATATACGGCGCGTTTGCTGCGCGCGACCGGGTTTCCCCCGCTGGTCTTGCCGACCCATTGGGACCGTTTCAACGTCCCTTACAGCGCCTCGCAGCAACCAGCGATAGAGCGATTGCAGTCATTCATTGCAGAAGTCAAGGCAGCATCGCCGAACACACAGATCATTGTGCCGGCCTACTTCCAGCCCATTATCGTCAAGTCGCGCGAAGAAGGTTCGAATCAGAGGAAATAAGCAAGACGAGGAGAACAAGCCCGCCGATCATACTCGCTGTCGCTATCAGCCTACAATCCGTTTCAGCAATAGCCGCGCACACCTGGAACGCTCACTGGCCGGTCGCGGAAGGTCGCCCACTGCCAGGCTCGCCGTGTTTGGATCATTTCGTTAAGAAGCAGCGGTATTGGCCCACGCTGATTCTAGGAAGTGGATTTGCATGCTAATGCCGTGGCGCGGGCGGAGAGTGGCGAGCGGCTCCGGCACGATTTCTTGATTTTGTTGCAGCTCAAAACGGAAACGCTGCGCCAGCGTTGCCGTCACCAATAGCGCCTCCATCATTGCGAATCCCTGGCCGATGCAGCGGCGCGGGCCGCCTCCGAACGGAAAGTAGGCATACGGAGGAAGGCGCGTGATTAATCCATCGAGCCATCGTTCGGGGCGAAAAGCGAGAGGCTCGGTAAAATATCGAGCATCGCGATGCATCACCCATGGGGACATCAGCACGGTAGTGCCAGCGGGCAAAGAATAGCCTCCCAATTCGACTGGCTCATTTGCTGTTCTGCTGCCCAAGACAAACGCTGGCGGATAAAGGCGCAAGGATTCATAAATGACGGCCGTGAGATAGGGCAGCGATTCGGCGTCTTCGGGACGTGGAGTGCGGCCAGCGAGAACGCGCGAAAGCTCTTCGTGCAAGCGCGCTTCCGCGGCGTGATTTTGCGAGAGGAGATACCACGTCCAACTGAGCGTCAATGCGGTGGTTTCGTGGCCGGCGAAGAACATGGTAATGGTTTCGTCGCGGAGTTGCTGCGGCGTCATGTGCGAGCCGTCTTCGTCGGTGGCGGCGATGAAACGCGAAAGAAGATCGCTGCCGCCGGATTGGCGCGAGCGGCGCTCTTCAATGAGGCGATAAATGAGATCATTCACGTAAGCGAAGGCGGTCCTGGCACGGCGATTCGCCGGCGTTGGCAGGCTCGCCGGCAAATGCAACGGCGAACGAGCGCGCTTGACGGTGTAGCGCATCAGGCCGGGCAAGATTTTGCTGACACGATCAGCTTCCGGCCCAAGGTCCAGTCCGAACAGAGTTTTCACGGCGATGCTACAAGTTAGACGCGACATTTCTGTGGCGACGTCGCGCACTTCGCCGTCATGCCACGCGGACGAATGCGCAATGGCCTGTTCAACCATGGCCGGCGCATATTCGCTGATTTGGCTCTTTTGAAATGCGGGCTGCGCAAGCCTTCGCTGGCGCTTCCAGAATTCGCCTTCGCTATTGAGCAGGCCGTTTCCAAGCAGAGGCCGGGTGATGGCTTGCGCTAGCGCGCTTTTGCGGAACTTCTGCTGTTGCATCACGAGCACTTGCCCGATGAGATCGGGATGATTGAGCAGGATTCGGCGGCGCCCGGCGATCGGAAGAGAAACCATGTCGCCATATTCGTGGGCGGAGCGTACCAGGAGTCCGAGCAGGTCCTTGCGAAATTCGAAGAAAAGCCCAAGCAGTAATTTGCCACGAGGACCGGGCGGAAGTTTGGCGGATGACGGCATTTTGTGGTCGCGAAGCTTCTGAATCTGTGTATCACAGATGAAAGCGAGAATGCACGCACGGGGCCAGCACGATGTCACGCGTCAGCGCGCTTAATCATTGGCGCGCGCGACGGCCTTCGATAAGATAGCGCCGACTGATGGCAGATTTAACTTTCACACAAAATATCGCCGCGCCCACGAAGATCGTCGGCGCCTTTTTTGTGCCGCACCGCATGAGCAACTGGTATGGCGCAGAACTCAATTTGCAAATGGAGGTACAGGGAGGCGCAATTGAATTTCGCACCGGGCAAAAAGTGAAGTTGGTTGGACGAATCGGCAAACGGGAGTTCACGCATACCGCTGTGGTTACGGAATTCGAGCGCGGAAGCGTGCTGGAGTGGCGTTTTCAGGACGCGTACGGCGTGCGCGGGATGCAACGCTGGGAGATAAGCGAAATCGCGAAGGGAGCTCGAGTGGTGATGCGCGACCATTACGAAATGCCAGGGTGGTTCGGGCGATTTTTCGATTGGCTGCTGACGCGACATGCAGTGGCGCGGCGCGATCGTCACGAGCTGGCGCGCTTGAAACGCTTCGCCGAACACGCGAACTGAATTCACGGGAAATTGCGGAGCTTTCGTCGTGGTGTCCGTTTGTGGTTATGGCTGTTCGATTGCGGACGATTGCGCCGCTGCTGTCGTCAGCTTAAACCATTATTTTCAACTAGATACAGTTGGTTCCCGCCTTGCTGCGAAGATTCCTCTGATGCACGGTGGTTCGGCAGGTCTTTGTCCAGAACGGAACGACAAGCCTTCAACAGGAGAGGACTGAAACATGACTCAGCGTTACATTCGACTGGTTGCCATAATTTATCTGGTTGCTTGGCTGGCCACTGGGATGCCGGTATTTGCGCAGGCGCCCGGCCCACAGGCGGCGGCCCGATTCCAGACGCAAGCGGCTACGCAGCAGGCGCCTCCGCGCAATTATCCGAGCCTTCTCCTGAGCCGCAATTACAGCAAAGGGAAAAGCGCCTTGCCGAATATCTTCGCACCGTATAGCGGCGAATTTGTACCGAATCCAGATCTCACCAACAGCCCAACGATTTACACGTTGATCCACGATGGCAAGCTCGAGCTTAGCCTTCCCGATGCCATTGCGCTGGCGCTGCAGAACGACCTGAATATCGGCGTCTCGGAATACACGCCGTGGATCGCTGAGACAAATATTCTGAACGCCGAAGGCGGTGGCACACCGCTCGGATCCTTCGTAATCGGCGGCGGCGGCGGCGGGAGTTTCGATCCGGTGATCAGCGTCCACTCGAGTATTAGCGACATTTCGCAGACCATCAATAATCCATTGACCAGTGGCGTGGGCACAAGCGCGCAAAACTTGACGCAAACAAGTCACAATACACAGCTGAACCTCGGCTACACGCAGGAATTTCACAGCGGCACTCTGTTCAACGTTCAGCTCGACAATACCCGCAGCTCATCCTCTCCGTCGGCGAACTTTTTCAATCCTGCGGTCACGTCGGATTTGATCGTCGAACTTCAGCAGCCATTGCTAAATGGCTGGGGTTTTTTACCGCACACGCGCTTCATTCTGGAAGCCAAGAACACAAGCAAAATCGCCGAGCTGCAGTTCGAAGAGACGATCATCCAAGAAGTAACTACGGTGAAAACGCAGTATTGGATTTTAGTCGCTGACCGCCAGGCGGTGGATGCGGCCCAGCAAACCCTCGCCGCCTACCAGAAACTGTACGACGATGACCAGCGCCTTCTCAAAATCGGCAGCATATCTCCCAGCGATGTCGTCCTTGCAGAATCGTACATTGCGCAGGGAAACCAAGTCTTGCTGGGGGATCAGTCCGCCGAGGCGGTGCAATCCGCTGTGGTTCTCAATTTCCTCACAAAGGACCCTTCCGACCCGAGGCTTAAGGGACTCGAGCTGGTACCCACAACCGCGCCGGAAGACGCGCCGCAAGCTCCGAACCTAACGTTGGACGACGCTGTAAAGGAGGCGTGGTCAGGCCGCCCAGAGTTGAAAGTTGACGAGCTGACGCTAAGAAACGACGGCTACGATGTGCGGGCCACGAAAAACTCGCTTCTGCCCACACTGACACTCTCTGCGGAATATGTCAGCGTCGGATTGAGCGGAAACACCGCGGGCGCGTTCATCCCCAACGGAACTTTCGGGCCGGCGATTACAGAACCTATTGTCGATCAGAATGGGAATCCGGTCACGTCCAATGGCATCCCCATTTTTCTCGGTGTGCCGAACGGCACATTTGGACCTGCAGTCGCCAGCGGGATCGGCAGCGCTTATTCTCAGATTTTTCACAACACGTCTCCCGAATATGCGGCCAGCTTGAATCTGAACCTTCCGCTGCGCAATCGTTCGGCGCAGGCGGCTAACGCGCAGGTGCATTTGACCGAACGCGAGCACGAGGTGGTTCATCAGCGCGACAAGAGTTCGATCTTTTCGAGCGTCAAGGAGCAGCTTAACGCCGTGCAGATTGACGCAGCCGAAGTCCAGGCAGCGGTAAAGGCGACACAATCTTACCAACGAGCTTACGACTACGAAGTGGAAAAATTTAATCTGGGTCAGTCCAGCACATACTTCGTAACCACGGAAGCCTCGTTTCTGAACGGAGCCAAGCAGGCCGAACTGCTAGCCAAGGCAAACTATGAAATCGCGCTGGCAGACCTCGATCAGGCGCTGGGGCGAACTTTAAGCGCGAACAACATCACCATTGCCGGCAATGGGCGGCGGGATATCGATTTACTCGGGCGGGAGCCGCTCATTCCCGGAACGATCGATGGACGGCTGATGGGAAGCGCATCTGTGGGCGGCGAGTTCCGTTGATTGGTGAAATTTTGCGAGACAGCGGCCGGAGAATTGTTTAGTTGGAAAGTCTATTCCACAACGATGCGAAGGAATTTTTTCTTGCCGGCGCGGAGGAGAAATGAAGCGGGCTTGGAGAGGTCAAGTTCTTTTTTTACGTCGTCGACGCGGGCACCATCAATTTCGACAGCGCCCTGCTTGATCAGCCGTTCCGCTTCCGCGCGGGATGGAGCCAGGTCGCAAATAAAGACAAGTGTCGAGACTCGCGTAGGGCCGCTGCGAGCTAGCTTTTTCTGCGGCGCTTCCTCGGGGGCTTGGCGGTTGCGAAAGACGCGCTGGAATTCGTCGCGAGCCGCATCGGCGGCTGCCTCCCCGTGGAAATTCGCGATAATCGTGTAGGCGAGCTGCGTTTTTGCATCCATGGGATGCAGCACGCCGGTGCGAACTTCTTCCTTGAGGCGCACGATGACGCGCTCGTTGAAATCGGTCAACAACTCGTAGTAGGACCACATTAATTCGTCCGAGATGGACATCAGCTTGCCGAACATTTGCTGCGGCGACTCGGTGATGCCGACGTAATTGCCGAGGCTTTTGGACATTTTTTTCACGCCATCGAGACCGACGAGAATGGGCATGGTGAGGATGGCCTGGGCCGGGAGGCCGTACTCGCGCTGGATTTCGCGGTGGACAAGAAGATTGAATTTCTGCTCGGTGGCGCCGAGCTCGACGTCGGATTGGAGGTGGACGGCGTCGAGGGCCGTCAGCAAAGGATAGAGCAATTCGTGGATAGCGATTGAGGGGCGACTCCTGACAGACGAGGAGTCGGCGCCGGCGGATGCAGAATGACCTCCGAATAGCCGCCCTTTCCAGCCGCCAGCCAGGCGTGCCTGAAAATCTTCTCGTTCCAAAATCCGAGCGAGCTGGTATTTGGCGGCGAGTTGGATGATGTCGTAGCTGGACATTTTGCCGAGCCACTCGCTGTTGTAGCGGACTTCCGTTTTGGCGGGGTCGAGAATTTTGAATACCTGATCAAGATAAGTTTTGGCGTTCGCGTCCACCTGTGCGCGAGTGAGCGGCGGACGCGTCTCGGATTGGCCAGTAGGGTCGCCAATCATGGCGGAAAAATCTCCAATGAGAAAAATCGCGGTGTGGCCGAGGTCTTGAAAGTGTCTGAGCTTGCGAATGACCACGGTATGGCCGAGGTGAATGTCCGGCGCAGTGGGGTCAACGCCGAGATAAACGCGCAGAGGCTTGCCAGTTTTCGCGGACTGTTCAAGCTTGGCTTTCAAGTCCTCTTCACGAATGATTTCCGCAGCGCCTTTGCGCAGGTAGGCGAGCTGTTCGTCGACAGGCTTGAACGGATGCGGCGAGGATTGGGCTTGCGATTCAGACATGAGATTTTGCGCTTTCCGCCCCTTTTGTGAGTATTACACGGCGGCCTTCGATGCGATAGCGACCTTCGAGAACGATGCGCACGGCTTCGGAATAGATGCGATGCTCCTCGGCGAGGATACGTTCGGAAAGCGAATCGATGGTGTCATCGTCACGAACGGGAACGGCGGACTGCAAAATGATAGGGCCGGCATCGAGATTTTCGTCCACGAAATGCACGGTGCAGCCCGCGAATTTCACACCGTGCTCGAGCGCCTGGCGCTGAGCTTCGAGGCCGGGAAATGCCGGCAGGAGCGACGGGTGGATATTCAAAATGCGGCCGCGAAATTGCTGGACAAAATAGGCGGAGAGCAAGCGCATATAGCCGGCGAGACAAACCAAATCTACTTTTCGTTCGTGCAACGCCGCGACGACCTGGCGGTCGTAAGCTTCGCGATCGAGGCCCTTGGATGGAATCACGAGAGCGTCAATCCGACGTGCGCGGGCGCGGTCGATGCCGGGCGCGTTCTCGCGATGGCTGATGACCACGGAAATATCCACGTTGGCGATGCGGCCTGAGGCAATGCTCTCCGCAAGGGCCTCAAAATTGGAACCGCGGCCCGATAACAGAATGCCGATGCGCTTTTTCATGAATGACAAAAGTTAGCATAGTTCTTCGACGAGGCAAAACTGCGCAGTTGCTACCGAAGGGATAATGCGCCGGAGAAGCTGACGCGAGGTTTGCTGGAGGAGGCGGATTCGATGCGGCCGATGCGGAAAAAACGTTCGCGGCGGCGCTTGAGTTCGGCTTCCACCTTGTTCGCATTCTTCGAAGGAACAATCAAAATCATTCCGACGCCGAGATTGAAGGTGCGCAGCAATTCGTCCGTTTCGATTTTTCCGATTCGCGCCAGATAACGGAAGATCGACGGGACCGGCCAGGAGCCTAAATCAACGACGGCATGAACACTTCGCGGGAGCGCACGCGGAAGATTTCCAGGAATTCCACCGCCGGTGATGTGGGCCATTCCTGAAAGCCAGCCACGCGCGACGATATTTTTGAGCATCGGCCAGTAACAGCGATGCGGCTTCAGTAGCTCGGCGGCAATTTTGTTGCTGATTTCAGCGACGTAAGTATCGGGCTTCAGTTGCGCGACTTCAAAGGCGAGTTTGCGCGCAAGCGAATAACCGTTGGTGTGAAGTCCGCTCGACGGCAGGGCAATCAAAACATCGCCCGCGTGTACGCGGCGCGGGTCCGCCTGATGGCCGCGTTCGACGGCGCCGACAATAAAACCGGCCAAGTCATATTCACCCGGCGCATAAATGCCGGGCATCTCGGCCGTTTCGCCGCCAATGAGCGCGCATCCCGCCTGGCGCGCGGCCCGGCTCATGCCATCGAGCACCTGTTCGATTACGCGCGGATCGATGCGTCCCATAGCAAGATAATCGAGAAAAAACAGGGGCTCGGCGTTTTGCGTCAAAATATCGTTGACGCAATGGTTGACGATGTCCGCGCCAACCGTGGAGTGAACGCCCGCGGCCGAAGCGACTTTCAGTTTAGTGCCAACGCCGTCGGCGCTGGAGACGAGAACCGGATCGCGCCAGCGCTTGCGATCGAGGTGGTAGAGCGCGCCAAAGCCGCCAATTGGAGCGAGCACGGATTTATTAAGCGTACGCCCGGCAAGATGCCGGATACGCTGTTTGGCTTCGTCGGCCCGGGAAATGTCAACGCCGGCATCGGAATAACGCATGGTCCGCCCAATTGTCACGAGAAAACTGTTTCAAAAGGTTCGAAACAGCCGCTTCCAGCGCATTTCGCTGGGGTGAATCAAAATGCTCAAATATGTGTCGAGCCGCTCGCCAACGTGCCCGGGCTCCCAAACATCATCATCCGGGGCTTTGATGGACATGTAGATGAACAACGGCGTGCCTATAATGTTTTGACGTGGAACGTCGCCCCAGAAGCGGCTGTCGTTCGAATCATCGCGATTGTCGCCCATCACGAAATATTCGCCGGGGAGAACATGAAAAGGCCCGGTGTTCTCCTGCGGCGCAGAAGGATCGGGCGGAGGATTCAAGTAAGGCTCGTTGAGTTTTTTTCCGTTGATAAGAACCACGCCTCGTTTGATGTCGACAGTGTCACCGGGCAATCCAATCACGCGCTTGATGAAGTCTTCATTATGAGCCGCCTGCGGCGGGGCTTCGAAGACGATGATCTGCTGGCGCTTCGGATTACGCCACAGCGCGATGTGATGCTCGGTAAAAGGGATGCCAATATCGTATCCAAGCAAACTAACGATTAAATGATCGCCAATTAATATGGTGTGCTCCATGGACGCGCTGGGAATGACGCGAGCCTGAATGACCATGGATTCGATAATGAAGAACGCCAGAATCACCCAAAGCCAGGAAAGAAGCTCGCGCCGGATTTTGTCGCGCTGGGTCGGCTCGGGCTTTTGCGCTTTACTTTGCGCTTTGTTCTGCGATTTTCCGCGAGATGATTTTTTTGCAGCTGTCATTCGTTTGCGTACCTAAAAACCGTGGAACAAACGGTGCCAGCGCACTTCGCTGGGATGCACAAAAATGCTGAGATAAGTCTCCATGCGCTCACCGATATGTCCCGGCTGCCATACGCCTTCCGGCGCCCTGATGGACATGAAAATGAAGAGCGGAGTAGCAATGATGTTTCTGCGCGGAACGAAGCCCCAGTAGCGACTGTCGTATGAATCGCCGCGATTGTCGCCCATAACAAAATAATCGTCCGGCGGCACGACGAGAGCGCCGTCATGAATATGGCTCGGAAGCGCGGCAGCCCAGTTCGGGGTCAAGCCATCGTAAACTCCGTCGTTCGCGGAGGGGAAATTTTCGAGAGAACTGGCCATGTCCGCAGGATCGCGAAGGACGTACGGCTCTTTGAGGCGGTTCCCGTTGACGTAGACAATTCCCTGGTGAATGCGGATGCTGTCGCCCGGGACGCCGATGACGCGTTTGATCAGGTCTTCGGTGCCATTGAGCGGAGAAACGAGAATGATAATTTGCTGGCGCTTTGGATTGCGCCACAGGGGCACGTGCAATTCCGTGTAAGGAACGCAAAGGGAATAGCCAAACGGGCTAACGACCATGTGGTCGCCGATGAGAATGGTTCTTTCCATTGAACCGCTGGGAATCAAACGGCTCTGCGCCATGGCGCTCTCGACAAAAAGGAGCGCAAGCAGCAGCCATACCCAGGAAAGAATCTCGCGCATCACTTTCTGACGCGTGGTCTGCCCGGGCGGGGCCTTCTGAGAGGCTACTTGCTCGGTATCAACCGGCACGATGCGCCTCCACTTCCAACTGCACGAGCTCAGTGGGGTACACACCGGTGTAACACGAGGTGCAGAAGCGGCCATCTTTGTCTTCCACCGCGGCACGCAGGTTTTCGAGAGAAAGATAGCCTAACGAATCGGCGCCAATGAATTCGCGGATCTCCTCGACGGAATTTCGCGAGCCAATCAGTTCGAGTTTGGTGGGCGTATCGACGCCGTAATGGCATGGCGACACAGTCGGCGGACAACTGATGCGCATGTGGACTTCAGCGACGCCGGCTTCGCGCATCATGCGCACGATTTTGCGGCTGGTGGTGCCGCGCACAATGGAGTCGTCCACCAGCACCACGCGGCGGCCTTCAAGCAGGCGGCGCACTGGATTCAGCTTCAAGCGCACGCCGAAATCGCGAATGGCCTGCTCCGGCTCGATAAAAGTGCGGCCCATGTAATGGTTGCGAATCAGCCCCATGCGAAACGGAATTCCGGATTCTGCAGCGTAGCCGATGGCGGCAGGCACGCCAGAATCAGGCACCGGAACGACCATATCGGCAACCGCAGGATGCTCGCGCGCGAGCAAGCGGCCAAGATTTTCGCGCGTGGGATTCACGGCGCGGCCAAACACGACGCTATCGGGGCGCGCGAAATAGACATGCTCGAAGATACAAAACTGATGCGTTTTCTCAGGCGCGAAACGAATGGATTCGACTCCGCTCCTGGAGATACGCAGCATTTCGCCCGGCTCAACATCGCGGATATATTCGGCGCCGATCAAGTCGAATGCGCACGTTTCCGAAGCCACCGTCCACGCATCACGCAACTTTCCCAAGGCCAACGGGCGAAAACCACGGGGATCGCGAATGGCAAAAATTTCGTCGCGTGTCAGAATCAAGAGTGAATAGGCGCCTTCGACTTGACCGAGCGCGTCGGCAATTGCTCCCGCGAGATTCCCCACTTTGCTGCGCGCGACCAGATGAACGATCACTTCCGTGTCGCTGGTGGTCTGAAAAATTGACCCTTTATGCTCAAGCGTGCGCCGCAATTCGAGGGCGTTGGTCAAATTACCGTTGTGCGCGAGCGCGAGCTTGCCCTTGTTGCAATCGCTGGCGAGGGGCTGAGCGTTGTTGAGCGAAGTATCACCCGCGGTGGAATAGCGCGTATGGCCGATGGCGGCGAAGCCAGGAAGGCGGCTAATTACTTCCGGGGTGAACACATCCTGCACCAGGCCCATGCCTTTTTCGAGGCGAAACTGCACGCCATCAGTAGCAGCGATGCCGGCGGATTCCTGGCCGCGATGCTGGAGCGCATACAGGCCGAGATAGGCAAGTTTCGCAGCTTCTTCGGCGCCGAAAATGCCGAAGACGCCGCACTCGTCGTGAAAGTGCTCGTCCTCGAGATGGAAATTCCCGTTCATTCGTTTTGCAACTCGTTTTGCAACGATCGTTCCAGGCTGCCTGCCCAGATTTTGCAGAGCTTATCTACAGCGGCGCGAATCGCTGGCTGGCCATTAAGTTGGATGCAGAATTCTCCGGTGGTGACTGTGCCGAGTCGCTGCGCTTCGACCTTATATTGTGCCGCAATGTGCTGGACGCGAGCAAGCGAGTCCGATTGAACGGAGATCACAGCTCGGGCGCCGGATTCCTCGAAGAGCGCGAATTCTGCGGGAGCTTCCGACTCCAAGTTAACTTGCGCGGCGAACCCAGCGCTCGCAAAGCAGCACTCCGCTATGGTCACTGCGAGGCCGCCATCGCTCACGTCATGCGCAGACTTCACCACGCGCTCCGCGGCCAATGCCACAAGGCAATCGACGAGCGCCTTTTCGGCGTAAAGGTCGATCGGTGGCGGACCGCCCGCCACGATTCCCCGAATTGACTTTGCGTAATCCGAAGAGGAGAAACTTTTGCGCTGCTCATTTATCGCGCCTCGCGCTTCGGCCAAACCGTTCAGCAGCACAATCGCGTCGCCTTCGCGTTGAAACGCCATGCCCAGGGCGCATTCAGCATCGTCCAAAATTCCGAGAACGCCAATCACCGGCGTGGGATAAATTGCGCGGCCCAGCGTTTCATTGTAGAAGCTGACGTTTCCGCCGGTGATGGGAGTGCCGAGGCCGCGGCAGGCATCGGTAATGCCGTCAATGGCTTCGCTGAATTGCCGCATCACCTCAGGCTTTTCGGGATTGCCGAAATTGAGGCAATTCGTTGCGGCAACGGGACGCGCGCCGGAGCATGCGACGTTGCGCGCTGCCTCGGCGACCGCATGCATCGCGGCGATACGCGGCGACAGCTGGCACCAGCGCCCGTTTCCATCCGTAGAAAGCGCCAGCGCGCGCTTTGTTCCCTTGATACGAACAACTGCAGCGTCGCCGACGCCCGGCGCAACGCGCGTGTTAGTGCGCACCATGTAATCGTACTGCCCAAAGGCCCAGCGCTTCGAGGCAATTGCCGGCGAGGCAAGAAGGTTGCAGAAATTCTCGTTCAGGTCGGCACCATTAGCGGCAAATTCAACCAAAGGCCCAGCTGCTTGCATCGATTTTTGCGCCGCGATGGGCCGCTTATAGACGGGCCCTTCTTCCGCGATTGCGTGTGCGGGAATATCCGCGACAACGCGACCATTTTCCAAGATGCGCAGACGCCCATCGTCAGTGACCCGGCCGATCTCGACAGCGTCGAGGCCCCACTTGCTGAAAACGTCGAAGACCTCGCGTTCGCGTCCACGCTGGGCGATCAACAGCATGCGCTCCTGCGATTCGCTGAGCATGATTTCATACGGCGTCATGCCCGTTTCGCGTTGCGGCACGCGCCCCAACTCGATTTCAACGCCCAGGCCGCCGCGTGAAGCCATTTCGCACGATGAGCTGGTCAATCCCGCTGCGCCCATATCTTGAATCGCCACTACGGCTCCCGTGCGCATCACTTCGAGGCAAGCTTCGAGCAGCAGCTTTTCCATGAACGGATCGCCTACTTGCACGTTGGGGCGCTTTTGCTGCGATTCTTCACTGAATTCCGCGGAAGCGAGAAGCGATGCGCCGTGAATGCCGTCGCGTCCGGTCTTCGCGCCCACATAAATCACAGGATTGCCGGGGCCTTTGGCGCGCGCGAAGAAAAGATCCTCGCGCCGGGCAATTCCCATGGCCAGCACGTTCACCAGAGGATTATACGAATAGCAGGGCTCGAACTGAATTTCTCCGCCCACGGTAGGCACGCCGAAGCAGTTGCCATAAAAAGCGATGCCGCCGATTACGCCGTCGAGGATGCGGCGATTGCGCGCCGCCTCTGCGGCCGTGACGTTTTGATCGGTGTGCAGCGGGCCGAAGCGCAGCGAATCCAGCACTGCAATTGGCCGCGCGCCCATCGTGAAAATGTCGCGCAGAATTCCGCCAACACCCGTCGCCGCGCCCTGAAAGGGCTCGACGAAACTGGGATGGTTGTGCGATTCAATCTTGAACACGGCGCACAGGCCATCGCCCACGTCCACCACGCCGGCATTTTCGCCGGGGCCCTGCACGATGCGCGTTCCCACCGTCGGCAGGCGCTTCAGGTGGGCCTTGCTCGACTTGTATGAGCAGTGCTCGCTCCACATGACGCTGAAAATTCCGAGCTCGGTAATGGAGGGATCGCGGCCAAGGATTTTTTGAACGTGAGCGAATTCCTCGGCGGTCAGCCCGTGCTGGGCAGCAATTGCGGGAGTGATTTTTGTTTCAGTTTCGATCATCACCAGAATCTACTTTGCGCGAGCCAAACCGCATCACCGCATTCCAAAAATATGCAAGGCCTCACGCTGAACCGCTAATTTTTGTCATGAGCAAACCGACCGACACGAGAAGCGGCTCTCCCAAAAAATAGAGGCGCCACACTAGGCCAGCGCCGCCGTCTTGCCGGCAGTGCTTCGCGCGGAGTGTCCTAGGCTGTTAACCATAGACCGGAAAATGACCAGACCATCGGTGGACCCGAGCGACGCTTCCACTGCTCGCTCCGGATGGGGCATCATGCCGAAAACGTTGCGCTCACGGTTGCAAATGCCGGCAATGGCCGCAAGCGAGCCGTTCGGATTCGCGGAGTCTTCAATTTCGCCCTCCGGCGTTGCATAACGCAGGACAATCTGGTCATTGCACCCCAGTTCCTCGAGCGTTTTCGCGTCGCAGAAATAGTTTCCTTCCATATGCGCGATAGGAATTTTAAGAATTTGTCCGCGTTGGGCCACAGAAGTGAACGGCGTGTTGGTTGTTTCCACGCGCAGATGAACATCGCGGCACAGAAAGCGAAGAGCCCGGTTGCGCAGCATGGCTCCGGGAAGCAGGCCTGCTTCGAGGAGGATCTGAAAACCGTTACAGATGCCCAGCACCAATCCGCCGCGACGCGCGAACCGCTCCACCGCATGCATCACCGGAGAAAAGCGCGCAATCGCTCCGGTACGCAGATAATCGCCGAATGCGAAACCACCGGGCAGAATAATAGCGTCGCAACCCGGGATGTTTTCAGAGCGATGCCATAGAAATTCAACCGGCTCGCCGAGCACCGCACTAACGGCGTGATAGGCATCTTCGTCGCAATTCGAGCCTGGAAACACTACGACGCCAAATTTCATCGCCAAGAATCTCCCCACTTCAATTCTAACATATCAAAGAGACCGGCATTGCGGAACAATGGGTGAAAAAAGAGCTGAAAAATGAGCATGTAAAATGGGCGCGACGAGCAGGCCGAAGGATTTTCAGCGACGCGATTTTTTCCTGCGGTTCGAAGATGGCTTGCGATTGGTGCGCCGATGGCTCGTCTTAGGAGCGTTGGCCGCATCGGCACCATCTGCTTCGCTACGGGCCTCCGTTTGCGAGGACTGCTCGAGCATTCTCTTGCGCCGCTCGATGGCCCAGCCGGGCTTGTTCACCTGGCGCCCGCGCGCGATTGCCAGCGCGTCAGCGGGTATATTTTCTGTCACAGTCGAACCAGCCGCAATATACGCTCCGTCTCCGACGGTGACGGGCGCTACCAGCGCTGAATCGCTGCCCACAAACACACGCTCGCCGATCTTCGTTGGATTTTTTCTCAAGCCGTCGTAGTTGCACGTAATTGTTCCGGCACCGATATTCGATTCGCGCCCAATTGTCGCGTCGCCGAGATACGTCAAGTGCATGGCCTTGACACCCTCACCGAGAACGCTTTTCTTCACTTCGACAAAATTGCCCACACGCGCTCCGGCGCGCAATTCAGCGCCTTCGCGCAGGTGCGCAAACGGGCCAACCATCGCGCCCGCGCTCAAGCGGCTGCCAGTGATCACCGAGTACGCCCGCACCAAAACATGATGCTCAATCACAGCGTCGCTGAGGATGCTTCCGGATTGGATGCGGCAATGCGGTCCGATGCTCGTTTTGCCGAGCAACTGAACGCCTGGCTCGATAACCGAATCGGCGCCCACCTCAACTTCCGCATCGATTAGAACTGTTTCAGGGAGATAAATCGCAACGCCCGCGTCCATCAGCGCTGCCGCTTTGCGAGCGCGCAGAACGCGATCGGCTTCGGCAAGCTCGCGGCGGGTGTTGCAGCCGAGGATTTCTTTTGCTTCACCGGATCGCATGGCCACCACACGCTCCCCCTTTTTGTTCAACTCCGCAATAGCATCGGTCAAATAAAGCTCGCGATGCGCATTCTCCGGACGGACTTCGGCGAGGCAGGGCCACAGTTTTTCGAGCGTGAAGCAGTAGACGCCGGAATTCACTTCGCGAATCTTTCCCTCGCTGTCGTTTGCGGATTTTTCTTCAACAATGGCGCTGACCGTTCCGCTGCGAGTGCGGACGATGCGGCCATATCCGGCAGGATCATTCAACTCGGCTGTGAGAATTGTTGCCGCGGCGTGTTCTTTGCGATGCGCGTCGAGAAGCGCACCGAGTGTTTCCGTGCGAATCAGCGGAGCATCACCCGGCATCACGATTGCCAGCCGAGCCTTGGCTCCAATTGCCGCGCGGGCAATCAGCATCGCGTGACCAGTGCCGTTTTGCGGCCGCTGCAACACGGTGCTTGCTCCAAAGGGTGTGACCGCTGCGCGAACATCTTCAGCCTGATGGCCAACGACAGCAAGGATATCGCCGCCCAGCGGTTTGCACGCGCGGATCACATTTTCAATTAGTGGCATGCCGCCCGCGCGGTGTAGCACCTTGGCGACTTCCGACTTCAGCCGCGTGCCCTTGCCAGCGGCCAAAACGACGCAAGTGAGTTCGTGTGCTACCATGAAGGGATTATTGTCTCTTTCCTATTGCCGTTTGGCAATTCCGCGACATTTTAAGTTTACAGGACACGGGAAGGAAAGGATGGTTCGAAGTTGGGTGCTAATCGGCTTGAACAGTGGCGGAAACGGCTGCTGAAATGGCGTCGGCGATTTGCGTCGATTCGTCGAAAGTCTCCGTCCAATGCGAAGGTTCGGCCAGCAGCCGCATCACGAGGCGCGTATGTAGCGCGTGGCCAGCTTTATGCGCTACCACCAGCGCCTTGAGAGGACGTCCCAGCAGCGCCAAATCGCCAATCAAATCCAGAGCCTTATGGCGGCTAAATTCATCCGCGAAGCGCAGCTCACCCTGCATTAGTCCATCGGATGTGAGGACAATAGCATTTTCGAGCGAGCCGCCGCGAATCAGGCCCATCGCTCGGAGCTTTTCGATCTCATGAGTGAATGTGAATGTTCGCGCCGGCGCCAATTCGCGGGAAAAAGATTCGCGGCCCACGGCAATTTCAGCTTCCTGCTTGCCAATCAATGGATGAGGAAAATCAATGAAGCAGCGCACACGGAATTCGTCCGCAGGGTAAATTCCAATGCGCCGGTCGCCCTCAGAAATTTCCAGGGGCTTAATGACCTTCAAATATTTGCGGCGTTTGCGAAGCTGACGGACGCCCGCTTCATCGAGCATTTTCATGAAGAGCTGCGCCGAGCCATCGAGGATCGGCAACTCCAGCGCGTCAATCTCAACGTAAACATTGTCGATTCCGCAGGAATACAGCGCCGCGAGCAAATGCTCGGTGGTCGAGAGCAGCACGCCATTCTTCATCAAACTGGTGGCGTAGCTTACGCGCGCGACGTTTTTCCCGTGGGCCTCAATTTCAAAATTGTCCAAGTCCACGCGGCGGAACACGATACCGGTGTCTGCCGGCGCAGGAATCAGACGAATATGTGAGCGGACGGCGGTGTGCAGGCCAATGCCTTCGACTTCGACAGGACGCCTAATTGTAAATTGGAAGCTCAAGACGATGACGATCCTAGCATTTCGTTTGCCGAATAAAAAATAATAAGTTGCTTGCTATGAGTAACTTGAAAACAGAGAAGCGATGAGCAGGGCGCTAGCGTTGTAATCATGCAACAGATGGTCGGTTCGGCGTTGCGCTTGCGGCACGGCTGGCAGCCACGGTTTGCTCCCAGTTTGGTCATTCGGCGCCAATTTATTTCTGTGGGCCCCTCGTACTTGTGGGCGCGTACCCGGGCGGGTACAATGTAGAGTCACAATTCCCGTGCAGACACCGTTTCCCATCATTTCGAATGCACCGCTGGCACCAGCCGAACCTGGGCGGCATCCGCGGCCATCCTGGCTGCGCGTCAAATTTTTCGGTGGCGAAAATTACCAGGACCTGAAGCGGATTATGCGCACGCTTGAATTGCATACGGTGTGCGAAAGCGCGCGCTGCCCCAACATGGGCGAGTGCTGGGACCATCGCACGGCCACATTCATGATTCTCGGCAACATTTGCACACGTGCATGCGGGTTCTGCTCTGTGCCGTCCGGAAAGCCTATTGGGCCGCCCGAACAAGACGAACCCGAGCGCGTCGCGGAAGCTGCGCAAAGGATGGGATTGCGCTACGCGGTGGTGACTTCCGTCAATCGCGACGATCAGCCCGATGGCGGCGCTGAAATTTTTGCGCGCACCATTTTGGAGATTCGCGGACGGGTACCCGGCTGCAAAGTGGAAGTGCTAATTCCCGATTTTCGCGGAAATTGGGAGGCGCTCGAAACCGTAGTGCGCGCGTCGCCCGAAGTGCTGAATCACAACATGGAAACGGTGCCGCGGCTATACCGCCAGGTGCGCAAGGGCGCAGTTTACGAACGCTCGCTCGAACTGCTGCGCCGCGCGAAGCAAATGTCTCCTGCAATGCCGACGAAAACGGGCATGATGCTGGGGCTTGGCGAGGAGCGCGAAGAAGTTCTCGGCGCGATGCGCGACATTGTCAAACAAGGCGTGGATATTTTGACGCTGGGACAATATCTCCAGCCAACGCACGAGCATTTGCCTGTCGCGCGCTTCGTCCATCCCGATGAATTTGCCGAGTACAAGCGGCTCGGAGCGGAAATGGGATTCAAGCACGTCGAATCTGGCCCGCTGGTACGCTCTTCCTATCACGCTTTCGAACAGGAAGAAGCGGCTCGCTGCTAAGCCCTTTTTATTCCATAATACGCGGGTCCTGCGAGCGCGGAATCCAGCGCACCAGCCACGCCGCGGTCACGTACATCACGAAACATTCCAGCGCGAAGGGAATAAAACCGAGATACCCGGGCGCCGGCATTTCAAAAATTTTCCACTTCTGGAAAATCGGGAAGATGTAATACCACTTCGCTGCGGCCCAGTAATTCCAGAATTCCCACAGCCAGCCGCAAATCCATCCAGAGACAAGAAGCGAGCAGAAGCGGCCCCATCGGCCATAGGAAATATCGCCGAGCAGCGATGGCAAGCCCAAACGGTAATTCAGCGGGTCAAGCAGCAAATAAAATCCGATCCAGACGAGGCCAAACAAATACGCGGCGATGTGCCGGGGCAAAACTGCCGGCAGCGCGAGGCACAGCGCGCCCGCGATCATCATATTTCGCGTTAGCGCGGGCAAAATGCTTCTCTCCTCTCCTCGTTTGAACCAGCCGAACGATTCCACCAGTTCTCCGGTCTCCAAAATTGCGGGCGTAATCGTGGTGAACGACCAGCCATAGCCAACTAATCCCCAGAAAAGAGATCTGGGCACCCCAACGTAGGTCCAATTCTGCAGCCGTAAATTGTAAGCTTCGAAAATCAGCCACAAGGGAATGGAAAGGAGCGCCATTTGAAAAAAATCGCGCGGCGCATTGCGCAAACGCGACCTGCCACTCACGGCAAAAACAGCCGAATCGCAAATCAGCAGATACGCGGACCACGCGATGGGGGTGAAATACGTGGCCACCGGCTCAACGTGCCGAAACATAAGCCATTCCGCGCCAGCGAGCGTTGCCAACCCGAACCAGCCGGCATAGGGGAAGAAGTGCTTTCGGTGACGCAGGACTTCGAGAAAAACAATCGTGACGGTGGCCGCAGTGATGATAATTCCCAGTTTGAGCATGCCGCGCAAAGTGTAACGCAGTTGCGGCAATTTTATCGTGGGGCATTTGCCGTTCTTTGTTATTCTTTGGCCTCATCTTCGGCGGCAATCAATCGAGAATGAATCGAGCACAAAATCTCGAGCGTGGCCTGGGGCTCAAAGAAGCGGTTGCGCTCAACATGATCGACATGGTTGGCATCGGGCCCTTCATTGTGATCCCGCTGGTCATCAAGGACATGGGCGGACCGCAATGCTTGCTGGCGTGGGCCGGCGGCGCGGTGCTTGCGCTGATCGACGGCTGCGTTTGGGCTGAGCTAGGCGCGGCAATACCGGAAGCGGGAGGGAGCTACGTATATCTGCGCGAAGCGTACGGCCCGGCGAAATGGGGCCGTCTGCTGTCTTTTCTGGTGATCTGGCAAACGATTTTTCAGGCGCCGCTGGTGATGGCCTCCGGCTCCATCGGATTCGCTGAATATTTTACGTACCTGCATCCCTTGGGCCGATATGGCCAAAAAGCCGTCGCCGGTGCGGTTGTGATTGTCTTGACCATCTTGCTCTATCGCCGCATTACGGACATCGGTAAAATTTCCATGCTCCTTTGGATAGGAGTCTTCGGCACCGTGCTATGGCTGATTTTCGCGGGCGCCACGCATTTCCACGCGTCGATGGCATTCGATTTCCCTGCGGGCGCATGGTCGCTCAATTGGCTGTTTTTTGCGGCGCTCGGTAGCGCAACGGTGCAAACCATCTACACATACTGGGGCTATTACAATGTTTGCTTTCTCGGCGGGGAGGTAAAGGAGCCCGAGCGGAATATTCCGCGAACGATTTTCCTTTCCATCATCGCCATCGCTGCTCTCTATTTGGCGATGCAAACCTGCGTGCTGGGAGTGGTGCCGTGGCGGGAGGCGCAAAACTCTCAATTCATCGTGAGCACATTTTTTCAGCGCATCTACGGAACGGAAACCGCGAGGTTCGCGACGGTGCTGATTCTGTGGATTGCCTTTGCATCGCTCTTTTCGCTGACGCTGGGCTATTCGAGAATTCCTTATGCCGCGGCTCGCGATGGCAACTTCTTCTCTGTTTTTGGACGCCTGCATCCCACCAAGCGCTTTCCGCACGTTTCTCTTCTGGCGCTGTGCGGCGTAGCGTTTGTATTCAGCCTGCTCTTCCGGCTGGAAACAGTGATTGCCGCCATCGCCGCGATGCGCATTTTGGTGCAGTTCGTGGGGCAGGCGGTGGGCGTGATTCTGCTGCGCCGCAAGTGGCCGCGCGAGCGGTTGCCGTTCCGAATGTGGCTTTTCCCGATTCCGGCCATCGTGGCTATAATCTTGTGGCTGGCATTGTTTATCGCTACCGGGCGCAGAATGCTTTTCGGTTTGATTGCGATTGGAGCGGGCGTGATTGTTTTCCTGGTGCGTTCGAGAGAACTAAAGCAGTGGCCTTTCGCGGAGGCGGCCCGATGATTCCGATGATAAAAAGATGCGGCGCTATCTTAGGCGCGTTGACCGCAATATTTACAGCGGCTCAAACCGTTCGCGCGCAATCGGTTCCTGAGGTCATTGACGCCATCGACCACGCGCGCGTCACCACGCGCATTTTGTACGTCGACGCGCACCCCGACGATGAACGCTCCAGCGTACTCACATATCTTTCCCGCGGATTGGGCGCGACCGTGGCGCTTTGCTCGACCACGCGCGGCGAAGGCGGGCAAAACGCCATCGGACCAGAACTCGGGCCAGCATTGAAAATTCTTCGCACTAACGAGCTATATCAGGCGACGGAAGTTTACGGCGCCAAGCTTTTTTTTACGCGCGCTCCGGACTTCGGTTTTTCGAAAAGCGCGCAGGAGACTCTGCGTATCTGGCACGGAATTGGCAAAGAGGATCTGGTTCGCGTTATTCGCACATTTCGCCCCGACATCGTTATCAATCAATGGGGCGGGGTTCATTCCGGACATGGACAACATCAGGCCACTGGCATCGATGTTCCGCTGGCAGTACAGGCCGCGAGCGATCCTTCTGCCTATCCGGATCAATTGAAAGAAGGTCTGCAGCCGTGGCGCGTGGAGCGCGTCTTGCAATTTGCTCGCGAAGGCGAATATCAGGGTGGTACGGTCACCTTGCCGGTCGGTGATATCTCTCCATTGTGGGGCGAGAGTTATTCGGACTTGGGTCTCAAAGGCTTTGCAAACCATCGCTCGCAGGGCATCACTCGCATACTCGATTCCTCTTTCTTTCGCCGCCCGGTTAATTTGACGGTTGTGGAGGGTGGCAAAATGACGCTTCAGGATTTCGCGCGCCCACTTTCCTCGCTCGGCGCCGGCTCTAACACTTTGGAAGGCGCTCTCGGCGCCGCTGACGGCGCGCTGACAGCCGCGCGACAAGCCGCGCTGCGCCTCGACTGGCCTGGTTCGGTAAAGGATCTCGGCAGCGCAGGAATGGAAATCGAAAAAGCAATGAGCGAAGCGCAATCCGATCAGACCACGGCGGACTACGATCGCATCTGGGCGCTGCAAAAGGAGCACGAAAAAATTGACCGAGCACTTGCTGAGGCTGCCGCACTTCATCTCACTGCCGAGTCTTCGCGCAGCGCGTTGGTCGCTGGCGAAAGTTTTTCTGTCCGCGTGAGTTGGCAAGATCGCTCGGATGTTGGCGTGCAGCTCGATGCACCCACGTTGGAAGTGCCGCAGGGATGGACGTCAACCGCGGAACAGGAGAACGAGAATGCCGGCGGTCCGGCCGCGTCGTTCAAAGTGCAAATTCCCGCGGATGCAACGCCGCCTACTTCGCCGCAAGACGCCATTTTGCCCTGGCACCCTCCCCTGGTCGAGGCGAGCATCAGCGGCACAGTGAACGGCTATAAATTCTCATTTCGCGAGCCCGCCGTCGCTCACGAATATACGTCCACGACTGTGGAAACCATGCCGCTCGCGCTTGTCCCCGGGGTGACGCTTTCCGTTGACCAGCAGCAAATCATGCTTCCTGTGAGCCGGCCCACGCGCGCCTTTCAATTGTTAGAACGCGTCAGTTACCATGGCACGGCGCCGGCTCATGTGGAACTTGGCGTTGACGCACCGCAAGGCTGGAGCATTTCCACTGTCGCGCCTGTAGACTTCTCCGCCGCGGGAGACCGCCTCGTGCGATTTACCGTCACGCCCCCTGAAAATGCGCCGGAAGGAGCCTATGAGCTGAAGCCCTACGCGCGCACTGGTGCTGGGACGTTCTCGACTTCTTATGAAGCGCTGCCTGATCTGCCCTCGCGACACGTAAGCGAGCCCGCCTCGGTTACGGCTCACATTCTAAATCTCACGATTCCGCGGGATTTGCGTGTTGGGTACATTGCCGCCGGAATCGATCCTGTGCCGCAAACGCTGCAGCAAATTGGGATCAATGTGACCATGCTGGACGAAGCTGCGCTTGAATTCGGCGATTTGAGCCATTATGACGCGATCGTCGTCGGCATTCGCGCTTATGAACTTCGCCCGGACGTGATGAGCGCCAATCGCCGCCTCCTCGATTACGTCGCGCACGGCGGCACGTTGCTCGTTCAATATGAGCGCGATTTCGCGTGGAATAGGCTTCTGCCCGCTCCTTTTCCGGCGACGGAAGGCAAGCCGGTTCCGGGAAACCCCGGCCGATACACGGCTGCCGATCGCATCACCGATGAAAATTCGCCGGTACGTTTTGTGGATTCTTCCAGCCCGTTGCTCAATTATCCGAACCACATTACGCAGGATGATTTTCGCGGGTGGATTCAGGAGCGCGGCATCTATTTCTGGGGCCAGTGGGACTCGCGCTATCACGCTGTGCTGGCCATGCACGACCCGGGCGAATCCGACGTGGAGGGCGGCCTGGTTTGGGCGCGCGACGGCAAGGGAATCTACATTTATACCGGACTGGATTTTTTCCGCGAGCTTCCCGCCGGCGTTCCGGGCGCGTACCGGCTGTTTGTCAATTTATTGAGTGCATCACGAGCGCCAGCGGCGCAGTAAGCGCTACGCCGTAACACAGCCCTATCTCATTCTGGCGTAGTGGAAGAATGTAACCAAGTGCTGAGCGTTATCCTCGCGCAACATCTCGCTTGTCTGCTGCGTCTCGATAAAACTACCCGTGTTATCTTCATTTCGCCAGCACGGGCTTGGCTTGCGTGCTCGGCAGGCTAACAAGGCGGCTGTCTTTCCGAAATATCGGGGGAGAGAAATGAGAAAATTCGTGGCGCTGTTTTGCCTATTGTTTTTTGTTGTGCTGACTGGCTCGGCGAATCCGCAAAATAAACAGAAGAAGCAGAAGAAACGGCCTGCCGCGTCGGAAACCGTCAAGATGGACATCTCCGACCAGATTGACCACGATATCGGCGAAATGCTGGGCGCCTGGCAGGTGGGCGACGTCGAAGCCATGCACAAGTATTACGCGGACGACGCCACATTTGTCTCCGGCACTTATAGCACGCCGATCATGGGCTGGCAAAACTACGTGCAGCAATATCTTCAAGAACGCAAAGGATTCACCGGCATCCAGCTCATCCGCAGAAATACAAACGTCTTTCACTATGAAGACACTGCCTGGGCATGCTATCAATGGGAATTCGAGGGCCTGGCAAACGGCAGACCGATGACCGCGCGAGGACAGACTACTCTTGTCTTCGTAAAAACAGGGGACCGTTGGCTAATCGTCCACAATCACACTTCGGAGATCTGCCCCGGCTCCTGAAACGGTCTCGTCTGAAGGCCGGCGAATTCCGTGGACAAGGATTCAAAAGCTCTTGAATCCCTGCCAGATCCAAAGCCCTGCGCTCACCGCGGCCAGCAGGATCCATGTAATCATCACAGCGCGGATGATCGGATTGATGCGTTCGATCCTAGCGACGACTTCGCGCTGCTCCGTCGCCAGATTTTGATCGGCAAGAAACAGTTGGTCGTCTTCGTGCGCTTCAATTGTTCCGCGGTAGATGATTAGACAGAACCATGCTGCGAGAACTACACCGCTGGCAATCAGAAAGGCAAAAGAGGTCACGTGGAACGTGTCCATAGCTGCCTCCTCGCCCGAGAGGCCAGAACACTTGTTCCACACAAAACCGGCCCTTCGGGCCCTTATTTGGGCGGATTATACCACCGCCAGAGGACCGTGGAGTAGCAATCTCGGCTCGCGGCAAGCGGCGGCATTTTGCCGTGGTGTGGCGTTTGCGATCAGCATCAATTTCAGCATTTTCCTGCGGCATCGTTGGTCTCGTTGACAAAGCCAATCCTCAGCAGCACAATGAATTCTCCTATATTGCCCCGCTTTTGTTTTGCCCAAGTGGCGGAATTGGCAGACGCGCTAGATTCAGGGTCTGGTCATCGCATAGCTCCATGTTGAAAAATAAGCCACTTACTCAGGTTTCGTGAGGGTTAATTAGGCCAGATTTGGCCCCGTTGGTTGTACTTTGGTTGTACTTTTCATCACCGACGAACCCGTCGCCTATGCGCGAAAAGGGCCATCCTGCGCAACACCCACCAAGCTTGCAGGGATCGAGGCAGTACACGGAGACGACGAAGGTAATTCAATCCTGTTTCACTCAACGATAGGAGCGACAGCAGTAAAACAATCCCACTCCAAGTGAGCCATCCTGTCAGGGTCACGCCTTTTCCCCTCTCATCGGGGGCACTCTTCCGTTTGCCGATGAGCCTCGGATGTGAGTCCTATTCTCTTACTTATTCAGAGCTGCAACACAAAAGATTCAAGCCCGGCCCAAGGACGCGAGAAATTCCGCTGCGACGCGCGCAACATCGTCGTCCGGCTCCGGCCGAGCCGCGGCTTTGGGCTGCGCCGCCGCCGTCGATTCCGCAATGTAGTAGCATTTCTGCTTAATGGACGAGGACTCGGGCAGCGACTTGCACATAACGAGTGCTCCATCGACCACCTCATCGTATCGGCGGCTACGAGACACAGTTTTCGCTGCTTGAGAGATTTCCGAACAGGTGTGCAGAAATGAATCAACGAGCTGGGTATCGGATAAACTTCCGTCGGGATTTTGTTGACGCAGATAACGCACTAGTGCGCGGCG
>DASYYQ010000010.1:0-18619 GCA_035933545.1 Candidatus Acidiferrales bacterium
CGAGTTTTCAATCCGGAGTTTTTGAACCGGCTGGATGAGGTGATTTTATTCAACGCGCTTACGGACGAGGATCTCCTGCGCATCATTGATTTGCTGGTGAGCCAAATCAACGACACGCTGGTGCACCGCCAGGTGCAGATACAGATGACGCCCGAGGCGCGGCAGTGGATTCTGGAGAAGACCTGCACGGATCGCAACTACGGGGCGCGACCGCTGCGACGCGCGCTCCAGAAGTATGTCGAGGATCCGCTATCAGAAGCGCTGATCCAGGGCGGGCTGCAGCGTCCGGCGATTATGGAGATTTATCTCACGCCGGATGGGCTGGCATTCCGACCCGTTGTAGAAGCAACCCCAGTAGCCCACTAAAGAATCCTACACGCGCAAGTCAGACCAATAGGGGATTGGTCTGACGGGGGAGCACACTATATTGGATGGCGGAGCGCGGCTTTGATTCACATCAAAGCTGCACAGAGGAAATCTTGCCTGCAAGCTGCTTCCTTCGTTTTGGTATGCGCTTGCTTTCTTTGCATAGGCTCACCCCCCGCGCGCGCGCAGCAATCTGCCACTCCGCAGGAAAAATCAGCGAACGGCCAGCAGCCGATAATCGAGCGCATCGAGTTTGTGGGCAACCGCCGCGTGCAGCGCGAGACGATGATGGCGGACATCTTTTCGCGGCCGGGCGATCCTTACAGCGTGGCAGCGGTGGACCGCGATTTCCGCGCGCTGTGGAACACGCAATTCTTCGAGAATATCCGGCTGGAAGTAGAAAACAGTCCGGACATGCCCAACGGCAAGATCGTGGTTTTTTACGTTACGGAACGTCCCACCATTCGCAATATCCACTACAAAGGAAATAAGTCGGTTACCGAGTCGGACATTCTGGACGCGTTCAAGGACCGCAAAGTGGACCTGACGGTGGAGAGCCGGTTCGATCCGACGAAAATCAAGCGCGCCGAAGTGGTCATTCAACAACTGCTTGCCGAGCATGGGCACATGTACGCGACGGTGAAGCCGACATATGAGCGGATTCCGGCGACAAATTCGGTGAGCTTGACGTTCAATATCGATGAAGGGCCGAAGGTAAAGGTCGGCCGCATCACCATCACCGGGAATCACGCGTTTTCCTCGGTGCGAATTATCCGGACGATGCATAACTCGCGTCCGATTGCCATTCCGCTGGGTTTTGCGGATATCAATTTGTTCAGCAAGACGTACGATCGCGACAAGCTGGATGAAGACATGGCCGTGGGCATACAGGGTCTTTATCAGGATCACGGATATTTTCGCGTGCTGGTGGCGCCAAGCGAGCCAATTCTCAAGACGGTGAAAACACAGCACAATGGCTTTCTTCCCGGGCCGTGGCCGCTGATTGGGAAGTACCGCACCATTCGCACAGATATAACGATTCCCATCGAGGAAGGCGCGCAATATCGCATGGGCCGGCTGATTGTTCGCAGCGCGAATCCCGATCAGAATCTCTATTTCAATGTGAAATTTCTAGAGGATGCATTTCCCATCAAGAAAGGGCAAATCTTCGATACTTCCAAAATTCGTAAAGCCATCAAGGACTACACACAGCTCTATGGCGATTACGGGTTTATCGATTTCACGGCGAATCCCAGCTTTGATGTGGATGACGCGACCAAGACGGTGAACCTGACGCTGGATTTCGACCAGCAAAAGCAGTTTTTTGTTCACCGGATCGAATTTTCGGGGAATACGACGACGCGCGACAAAGTGATCCGGCGCGAGATTTTGCTCGATGAAGGCAGTTTGTTCAATGACCGGCTGTGGGAACTGAGCATTCTTCGTCTGAATCAGCTGGGCTATTTCGACGAAATCAAGAAAGAGAATGCGGATTTGAAGCGAAATACCAAGGCTGGCACGGTCGACATAAATCTTAAGGTTCATGAAAAAGGCAAGCAAAACATCAGTTTTTCCGGAGGGGTAAGCGGGCTTGCGGGCACTTTCCTGGGACTGGCCTATCAGACGAATAATTTCTTGGGGCTCGGGGAGACGCTCACTTTTTCGGCGAATTTTGGGAGCATCGAGCGCAGCATTCTTTTCGGATTCACGGAACCGTATCTGTTGGACCGGCCGATTTCGACGGGATTTACGATTTTCTCGACCAAGTACAACTTCAATCAGGAAAAGCAGCTTTCGATCCTGGTGGGGCAGTCGGTGGCTATAAATCCGGCGCTGGCGCAAGATTACAGCCAGAATAGCAAGGGTTTTACGCTGTTTGCGAGCTATCCGTTGCACCGGTTCGCGTTCACGCGGGTCAGCCTGACGTATGGCTGGACCAAGAGCGATATTCAAACCTTCAGCCAAGCCTCGCAATTGCTGTTTCAATCCATTCAGTTCAGCAGCCTGCGAGGGTCCTCGCAGCTGAACGGGATTGTCTCCAGCAAGATCACCCCGTCCATTACGTATAACACGGTGAATAATCCGACGAATCCAACGGGCGGGAAGATGTTCTCGTTCTCGACGGACTTCGAGGGCGGGCCGCTGCAGGGCAATGTGAATGTGATCCGGAACATTTTCGAAGCCGAGTATTTCCATCCTACATGGCACAAACGCAATGTAATCGGCATGCGACTGATCTCCGGATGGGTGACGGGCTACGGCGGGAGGCTTATTCCGCCCTACGAGCGCTTTTACATCGGCGGCGAAGACACGGTGCGCGGATTTGATTTCTTTAATATTTCGCCATGGACTTTCATTCCTACGGCAGCGAATCAGCAGGTCACGTTCCTGGATCCCACGACCCTGGGGCCCAATGGGGGCCCGACGCCGCGGACGATAAACGTGCCGGTGCTGGAATACTATGCAACGCGTCCCGGAGGCGATCTTCAGGAAGTAGGGAACTTTGAATATCGGATTCCGATTGCGGGCCCGGTGAGCATGAATCTGTTTGCGGATGTGGGCCTTGACGGCATATTGCGCCCGAGCCAATTGCAATTGGATCCGACAGCGACTTCCCAACTGAATTCGGAGTTCCCCAACCCTTTCTTTCCAAGTACCAGCGTATCTCAAAAATTGAGCGTGGTCCCGGGAACGAATTTCAAGCCGCGCACCTCCGTGGGGGTTGAGTTTGTTGTATTCTTGCCCATTGTTCGCGCGCCATTCCGCTTCTATTACGCGTACAATCCAACGCGCCTGAATCAGACGATCGCCGGGCAGCGTGGCGCTTATTATTTGAGCCCCGCGGAACTAGCGGCCTTGCCCCCGGGGGTGTTGCAGTCGCAGATTATTCCGGCGCTGAATCAGATACTTGATCAGCAGGTGCAGAGGTTCCCCACAGGCCTGGTGGAACCGCGAAGCACATTCCGGTTTACCGTCGGCAGGACTTTCTAGGCAGATGATAGCCGCCAGGGTTGATACAGGGAAAATGAGATCAGGGGAGGGCATCCTGAAAGCGCGCGAGCGAAGAGTGATGGAAGCAACGTGGATGAAATTCGGGAAGCTGGCAGCTATTTTACTGGCGGCGTCGGTGATTGCGGGTTGCGGCAGCGGTTCTTCGACTCCAGTAACTGTTACCATCAGCAGTTCAACGAGCGGCGGCGGAGCGGTAGGGCACGTCACGGTGGTGCGAACGGGGACGCAGCAATTCAACGCCACAGTGGCGGGAATTTCAAACACGCTGGTCACCTGGGAAGTTTGCGATCCTGCACCCGCAGCGATTGCGACAGGCTCTTCGACGGCGCCTAACATTGTTCTTCCTACCGGCTGCGTGGCAGGCGGAAATACGATACTTGGCGCGATTACGACAAATGGACTGTATACGGGGCCAGCCACACTGCCTCCGAATTCTGAGGTCAGCGTGGTTGCGGTGGCTCAGGGGAAGACTTCAGTATTCGCGATTACCGACGTGACCATTGATTCCGGAGTGCGCGTTAGCCTCACGCCTTCTGCGGTGACGGTGGGCACAGGCGAGCAATTCCAGTTCAGCGCCACAGTATCAGGAAGCACCAACACGGCCGTAAATTGGACGGCAGATTTTAACGGCTCAAACGGAGCTTCTAGCACCGGAACGATCACTCCTACGGCGTGCACAGCCTCTATGCCCATTACGCCTTCCTCTTCAAATCCGGTGCCGCCTGGGACGACTTACGGCTGCTACACAGCGCCTGCAGCGACGCCGCAGAGCGCAGTCACGATTACGGCGACCGCCGCGGCTGACACAAGTCAGGCTGGTACCGCAACGGTTACCGTAGTGGCGGCAACTGATCCATCATTCAGCACGAATATTCCACTGGAGCCTGCGGCGACGGTAGAAGGCGCGGTGCAGCAAGACGTAAATCTATTTGGGAACAACTTCTTTTCGACGAACCAGGTGCTGGTGAATGGAGCGCCTGTCGCAACGACCTTCGTGAACAGCACAACGCTGCGCGCCACGATTCCAGCGGGGTTTTTCTCGGGACCATCTCCGTCGGGCCTGCCGATTACTGTGGAGCGCCAGAACGGGGATACGATCCAGCCGGTTTCTTTGGGTGTGAATCCGATGCGTCCGGCGGTGATCGCATCGAGTCCGGATAGTTTTCCGACCTCGACGTTGTCCGGGACGCTCACCATAAATGGCGGGTATTTTTCGTCGTCCACTCAGGCCAGCTCAGAAGGCGCGGCGCTGCCTGTCACCCTGATGAACAGCCGCCAGCTGCAAGTCGGGCTATCGGGTTCGACATTTGCAACGCCGGGACTGATTCCCGTGCTGATTCAGAATGCCGATGTGCCCAGCGGCTCGCCTGCGCTGTCTTCTACAAATGTGGCCATAGCGCCCTCGGCTTCGAATATTCCCAGCGCGGCGAATCCGCCCATTACGGTGGGGACGCAGCCCATTGCGGTTGGCATTGATACGGCTTTAGGTGTTGCCGCAGTGGTGGATCAGGGAAGCAACCAAGTGAGCTTGCTAAATCTGGATACCGGTTCCGCGCCGGTGAATCTGCCGGTGGGGAAGACGCCAACGAGCGTTGGAGTGGACGATATTCTGCATCTGGCGGCGGTGGTCAACAGCGCCGACAATTCGCTCTCGATTGTGAACTTGCAGACTCAGGGAGTCGCGACCGTCGCGCTGCCGGCCAATCCGACGGGTAGCTCTCCGTCGCCGGCGCCCTACGCGATTGGCGTGAATTCGCTGACGCATCGCGCGGTGATTGCCTATTCCTCGTCCAATATCGCCACGGTGTTCGATCTCTCGACGAATCCACCGAGCCTGGTTTGTACAATGGGTGGCTCTGATCCCACGATGCCGAACAACTGTTCGGCGATTTCGGGGTCCAACACGCGGCCCGTGAGCACAGGTCCAAATCCCGCGATTGCCGTCGAGCCGCAATTGAATTGGGCGATTGTTACGCCGGGCGGCTCGGGAACAAATTCGATAGTGGATTTAGGGTCTTCTGCGACGGCGAATCAAGTAGCCCGGGTGCCCAACGTGGTGGCGTCGCTGAATGCAGGTTCGCTCGATATCCGAGGCGTGGCCATCAATACAGAAACGGAGCAGGCGTTGTTGGTGGATCCTAACACCACGAGAATGACGCTTTTCAGCATTCTGGATCAAGACGTTGCCTCGTCATCAGCGTCTCAAGGTTTTACTGCCGCGGCAATCAACCCACTTACCGACGTGGGAGTTGCGGTGAATAGCGTGTCGAGCACGGCTTCGGTGATTGATTTGCGCACGCTGAAACAACTTGTCAGCGTTTCGGTGGGGGCATCGCCACAGGCGGTGGCTGTAGATCCGGGCAAAAACGTTGCGGTGATTGCGAATGCCGGCGATAACACCGTCTCAATATTGTCGCTTGGCGCAATTCGTACTCCGCAGATCATTGAGGTGAGCCCGCCGATTGCATTTGCCGCGCCTTCCGCGGGTGCACTGACTGTCACGGTAAACGGCTTTGGGTTTTCTTCGGGATCGCAAGTACGGCTGGACGGTGTTGCGGTGCCAACCAGCGTCAGCTCAAACGGCAGGCAAGCCATAGCCACCGTGCCTGGCAGCATGCTGTCTGCAGCGCGGCGATTCACCCTTGACGTGGCGAACACGAACGGCTCCAGCTCAAACGTGAAGCGGTTTTTGGTGATTGGCACTGTGCCGATTGGAGTTAATCCGATTGGCGTGGCAATTGACCCTGATTTGGACGAGGCACTGGTGACCAGCCAAGGCCCGGTTAGCAGCCCAACGAACACTTGCACCAGCCCCGGCTCAGTCTCCGTAGTTAATCTTTCCAACGCCACAGTGAGCAACAGTTTTGGAGTAGGCAGCTGTCCAGAGGGAGTTGCGGTGATACCGCGCCTGGGTCTGGGCGTGATAGCCAACAATGATAGCCAGAACGCATCGGTACTGGATTATGTAAACGGCAACGTGACGGCTACCATTAGCACGCAACTGGATCCAGTGGGGGTCGCGATTGCGCCGGATACGGGCGAGACGCTGGTCACCAACAGTAGTTCCAACACAGTGACTACTTTTACGGTCAGCGCTAGCGGCTCAAACACCAGCGCGGGTTCGATACCTGTAGACCAAGTTCCTTTTGGAGTGGCGGTCGATCCGATTGACGGCATAGCCGCAATTACCGCGAGCTCTCAAAACACCGTGGACACGCTTACATTGGGTTCCAGCTTTCTGGCGGGCCGCGTGTCTGGGTTTGAAGACCCGAGCGACGTGGCATTTGACCCAATCACGGATACGTTTTTGGTAGCCGATAGCCTGGCTAACCAGATCGGTATCGTGGATCCTAAGGCCGCTGCCTCTGGAATTGCGGGGTTCACTCCATTTCGAGTGGGCATCGATCCGACCGCTTTGGCGTACAATTTCCAAAGTGGCACGGGGGTCACATTCAATCAAGCGTCCAATACTTTTTCGATCTTTAATTTCCTGGCGACTAATCCGAATTCGACTTTGACGATTCAGACTGCCCGGGTTGAAGTCATGCTTCCGATTGGAGGTTCGGTGGCGTTCTCGGTGGCGATTAATCCACTCACGAACGTTGCCGCGGTGGTGGATCAGGCAAATGGCAGGCTTTTGCTGGTGCCGTTGCCTTAGAGCCGAGTCGGTAGCCTGTGGCTGAAGGGCGGTGATTCGGAAATGCCGCGGCCAACTGTGAAGTTATGTTTTGCATCGGAATCAGTTAGGATTTGCACGGATGGGGCGGAGCGATTCCGGTTGACCGCCCTGCCGGGGATTACTATAATCGCGGTTTCCAAAACCACTGAGATTTGTAGTGAGGAGCTAGAATGAAGATTCGATATCCACTTGTCGCGGCGTTTGCCGCAGTGTTAGCTGTTCCGGCTGCGCATGCGCAGGCAAGTTCCGCCACCGCAGCGCGTCCGGAGAAGATTGCTGTTATCTCCCTGCAGGAAGCAATTGGGGGCACGGCGGAAGGAAAGCAGGCATCGCAGCAGCTTTCTGCGCAGTTTGCTCCGCGGCGAAATGAATTGCAGAGTATTCAAAAGCAAGTGCAGGATCTTCAGCAGCGTCTTCAGGCCGGACAAACCACGCTTAGCGACGACGCGAAAGCGGAGCTGCAGCGCCAGGGCACGGAATTGCAGCGACGTTACCAGCGGGAGGGGCAGGACTTGCAGGAAGATATGCAAGATGCTTCGCAGGAAGCCATCAACCGCATCGGCGGGAAGATGATGACCGTTCTGGACAAGTACGCGAAGGAGCACGGCTACAGCGTGGTGATTGATACTTCGGCGCAAAATACGCCCGTCGTCTACGCCTCGACTGGCGTGAATATCACGCAAGAAATCATTAAGCTCTACGACACCACGTATCCGGCGAAGAGCGCAGCTCCTGCCGCAGCCCGTCCGGGAGCGGGGAAGCCGTCGCAAAAACCGGGGCAACAGAGGTAAAGTCGCTGTTGCGGTGATCCGAAGTTGATTGCAATGTTCGCTGCTGCGGGGTAACGCGCACCAGCCTCCCGCGCGAGGCAGGCTCTTTTAGGTTCTGGAGCCCCGCTTGCGTTTCCTGGCCCCTCCGTCTATACTGGTTCCGTTCGAAGCTGGACGAAAGTTCAAGTGGGCGCGAGCCCACTTTTTTGTTGGCGGCAAAAGCACCCGCCCGATGCTTCTTGGGATTCCGCCGGGATGCACGCCAGCCGGGGCTTGTGGTGTCGATGGACCTCGACAAGATTCGCGAGGCAGCAGAGCGCGTGGCGCGTTCGATTGGCGTCGAAATTGTGGACGTCGAATGGAAAATCGGCAAGCAGCGCCTGTTGCGGATTTACATCGACCGTCCGCCATCACCGGGCCAGCGCATCGGCTCCGGCGTAAGCCATCAGGATTGCCAGGCGCTGAGCGAGCAGTTGAGCGTGATTCTGGATGTTGAAGACCTGGTCCCCGGCGGGGCGTACGTTCTGGAGGTGAGCTCTCCGGGACTGGACCGGAAGCTTCTGAAGCCCTCCGATTATGAGCGGTTTTCAGGGCGTTTGGCGCGGATCTGGCTGAACGAGGCGGTCGAGAATTCGAAATACTTTGAGGGCCGTTTGGCGGGATGCAGCGACGGGACGGTGCAGCTTTCGGTGAAGGATCGCGTGATTTCGTTTTCGTTCGCAAACATTCGAAGAGCGAATTTGGTTGTAGAGTTTTAGGAGCAAGCAGGTAAATGGCGAGTTTGCTGTTTCAGACAATTGAACAAATCAGCCGGGAGAAGCACATCGAGCCCGAAATTATCGTCGCGGCCATCGAAGAGGCTATGGTTGTAGCCGCGCGCAAGTTCTACAAGGCGGACGAGGATCTGCGCTCGAGGTTCAATCAGGAAACCGGGCAGGTGGAACTATACGCCGTGCGCACAGTCGTCGAGAACGTGGCTGATCCGGTTCGCGAAATTACCCTGGCAGAAGCGCGCAAGCAGCAGCCAGCGATCGAAGTGGGCGGCGAAATCGTGCAGGCGCGCGCCACCGATGTGCTGGGGCGAATTCAGGCGCAGACGGCCAAGCAGGTGATTCTGCAAAAGGTGCGCGAAGCGGAGCGGGACACGATCTACAACGAATTCCACACGCGGGTGGGCGAGCTCGTCAATTGCATCGTCAAGCGTCTGGATGGGCCGGACGTGATTGTGGACCTTGGGCGCACGGAAGCGCGCTTGCCTAAGAGGGAGCAGTCGCGTCTGGAGACTTACAATGTGGGCGACAGGCTGCGCGTGGCGATTCGCGCGGTGGAACGCGCCGCGAAGGGGCCGCAGGTGATCGTTTCACGCGCCGATCCGGTATTGGTTCAGCGCTTGTTTGAGATGGAGGTTCCCGAGATTTACGACGGCACGGTGCAGATTCGCGCGGTAGCTCGCGAAGCCGGCGAGCGGACTAAAATTGCAGTCGAGAGCCGCGACAAAGATGTTGATCCAGTGGGCGCTTGCGTGGGCATGAAGGGCATGCGCGTGCAATCGATTATTCGCGAATTGCGCGGCGAGAAGATCGACATTATTCCCTTCAATGACGACATCTTGATGTTTGCGCAGAAGGCGCTCAGTCCTGCCAAGGTTACGCGCGTGCAGGTGGTGGACGTCGAGGAAAAACGTTTGGAAGTGATTGTCGAGGATACGCAGCTTTCTCTGGCCATCGGGAAAAAGGGGCAGAACGTTCGCTTGGCCAGCAAGCTGATTGGCTGGAACATCGATATCAAGAGTGAGGAGGAGAAGCGCCGCGATATCGAGGCGCAAATGGCAGAGCTTACCGTTGCTTCAACATCGCTTTCCGAGCTTGCAGGTGTTGGGCCGAAGACCATCGAGAAACTCGAGTCGCATGGCATCACTTCGATTGAGAAACTCGCCGACATGACGCCGGAACAATTGCTGGAAATTCCGGGCATTGGCGAGAAAATGGTGGAAAAGATACGCGTTTCGGTCGAACAATACTTCCAGGCGCTCGAATCGCAACAGACGGCGGAGGCAGCGCCAGAGGCCAGCGCGGCACCTGAAGCCAGCGCGGCGCCGGAAGGTGAAATCGCCACGGAAGCCGGCGAAATCGGAGAAGCAACGCCTTCCGAGGAAGCGCCTGAGGCGGAGACGGAAGCGGGGCCGCTGCCAGACGAAGCAGAGCCCGCGTCAACCGAGGCCAACGAAACCGGAAGCAGGGAAGAAGTTTCTCGCGCTTCTGATTCGCAAGGCGAATCCAATTTGGCGGCGGATGCACCGGAGGAACCGGAGAAAGATGAACCCTCGGAGCCGCGTAACAGTGAGGGCAATGTCTAACTGATGTCAGAGCAAATCCGCATTAACGAGCTGGCCCGTGAACTCGAGATCAAGGCAAAGGTGCTGATCGAGTACCTTCCTGAGATCGGCGTCACCGAAAAGAAAACGCATTCGAGTTCTCTGGAACACGATCAGGCGGAGAAGGTTCGCAGGCATTTCCGGGCGCAGGAAGACGCCGAGGCGCAGGCTGCGGCGGAGAAACAGAAGGCAGCCGCTGCGGCCAAAACCAAAGTTGCTGCAAGGCCTGCGGCGACTCCTCCTGGTGCGCGGCCCGCACAGGCCCCGAGTCCGGCTGCAACACCACCCGCTGGCGCAAAACCGGCTACGCCTGGGGTGACTCCTGCGGCAAAGCCGCCGCTTCGCCCGGCAGTTGTGCCGGCGACAAGCGCAGCGCCTGCGGTACCTCGTCCACCGGCATCAGCTTCCACAGCTTCACCAGCAGCGCCTCATCCGGCCCCTGCAGCGCGGGCGCCGTCACCAGCGCAGACCGCGCCAGCAGGTTCAACTCAGCGTCCCGGAACGCTTCCGCCGCAGAAAACGCCTATCGTGAATCGTCCGGCCGCATCGGGCCGCCCAGCCTCTGCGCCGCCGGTCGGCCAGCGAATTGGCGGAGGCCGACCTGGATATGTGCCGGGTCAGGGACAGCGACCCGGAGCCCCAACGATGCGACCTGGAGCGCCAGGAGCGCGGCCTTCAGGAGGCGTGCCTACGCGGCCGCAGCAGAGGCCTGGTGGCCGTCCCGGCCAGCCGATGGGAGCGCGGCCTGCAGCACCGCTGCCGAAAGCCGAGCCCGGCAAGCCATTGTATGTGCGCAAGCCGCCTACGCGCGCCAAGCCCACAATCGAGAAGCGCTTTGCCGAGGGTGAACGCAAGCTGCATCCCGTACGCGCGCGGGCTGGAGCTGCGGGGGGCCGAGGCGTGGCTCATGCGGAGCCGGCTCCGCCGCCCGTTGTGCGCGAACCACGCGACGTCACCATCACCGAAGGCATCACCGTGCGCGAACTTTCCGAAAAGCTCGACATTCGCGCCAAGGAATTGCTGAAAACACTGCTCGACCGCGGCATCTTCGCCAGCATCAATCAGGCCCTTGACGTTCAAACTGCCTCCAGCCTTGCGGAAAGCTTCGCCGGAGTTGTGCACGTAGTTTCGTTCGAAGAGCAAATGGCGCAGGAGGATCTGGGCGCAACGGAGGACAAGTCCGAGAAAGTTTCGCTGCGGGCTCCAGTGGTTACTGTGATGGGCCATGTGGATCACGGAAAAACAAGCTTGCTCGACGCGATTCGCACGACCGAAGTCGCCGCGGGAGAGTCCGGAGGCATAACCCAGCACATTGGAGCCAGCCAGGTGCATGTGGGCGACCGGCGAATCGTGTTCATTGATACGCCAGGCCACGAAGCGTTTACGCGGATGCGCGCTCGCGGCGCGAAAGTCACCGACATTGTGGTGCTGGTGGTGGCTGCGAATGATGGCGTAATGCCGCAGACGGAAGAAGCCATTGACCACGCGCGCGCCGCTAAAGTGCCGATCATCGTGGCCATCAATAAAGTGGATTTGCCCGATGCGCAGCCCGAACGCGTCAAGCGCCAGCTTTCTGACCGCGGCCTGATGCCGGAAGAGTGGGGCGGGGACACGGTGATGGTGGAAGTCTCCGCGAAAACGAAAAAAAATCTGGAGCGCCTGCTGGAGATGATTCTTCTGGTTGGCGACTTGCGCGAACTTCGTGCCAATCCGGCTACATCGGCCAGCGGCACTGTGCTCGAATCTCGCGTGGACAAAGGCCGCGGGCCAGTGGCAACGGTTCTCGTTCAGAATGGCACTCTCAATGTAGGCGATGTTTTCATCGTCGGCGCAGTGTATGGCAAAGTTCGCGCGCTTTTTGACGACAAAGGACAGCCGGTGAAAAAAGCTGGGCCTTCAACTCCTGTCGAAGTTCTTGGCCTGCAGGGAGTGCCGGACGCGGGCGACCAATTCCAGGTTGCTGATGAAGCCAAGGCCCGCCACATCGTCGAATACCGCCAATCGAAGCTGCGCGAAGCTTCGCTCGCAAAATCCGCCACGTCGCGCCTCACGCTTGACCAGTTGCACGAGCAGCTCAAGGCCGGCGAAGTAAAGGATCTGCTGATTCTCATCAAGGGGGATGTGCAGGGCTCCGTCGAAGTCTTGAGCGAAATGCTGCCCAAACTCTCGAACGATCAAGTGAAACTGAAAATCATTCACGCCAGCGTTGGCGCCATTTCGGAAACGGATGTGCTTTTCGCGTCGGCTTCGAGCGCCATCATTATTGGGTTTAACGTGCGTCCGGAGCGCAAGGCGTCCGATCTGGCGCAGCAGGAAAACGTCGAAATTCGCCTGCATACGATCATTTACGAGGTAGTTGACGAAATTAAGAAGGCTATGGTCGGCCTGCTCGCGCCGGTGATCAAGGAACAATATCTGGGCCGGGCGGAAGTGCGCGACACGTTCCGCGTAAAAGGCGTGGGCATGATCGCAGGCTCTTACATTCAAGACGGCCTGGTGAAGCGCGATACGGAAGTTCGCGTTCTGCGCGACAACGTAGTGATTTACACGGGGCGGGTCAGTTCGCTGCGCCGCTTCAAAGACGACGTCAACGAAGTGCGCAACGGCTTCGAATGCGGCATCGGAATTTCGAATTTTGGCGACATTAAGGTTGGCGATATTCTGGAATGCTTCACCGTGGAGCGGCTAGCTCCAGCGGGAGCTACTGCGTAGAATCTGCGGCACCCGCGAGCGCTGGGAGTACGGGAATGCCAATCGGCGTGGTCACCCTGGAAATCCATATTCCTTATGCGCGGTCTCTGAAAGACAAACGCCAGGTATTGCGCAGCTTGAAAGACCGGCTGCGCGGGCACTTCAATGTGGCCGTCGCGGAACTCGAGCATCAAGATTTGTGGCAGCGCTCGGTGGTGGGCGTGGTGGGAATTTCCGGCGAGGATGGCCATTTGGCGGAAACCATGTCTGCGGTGCTGGAAGAATCTCAGCAGGTGCTTGGGCGCGGTTTGATTTCGCACGAGATCGAGTATTTTTGAGGCCGCTCGTCGCCGAGCCAATTAAAATCAGACTGGTTGCATTCCATGACCGTCGCCGGCCATCGCCCCGAACGCATCGCTGAAGAAATTCGAAACGAAGTGAGCCTGATGCTTGCAGGCGAGTTGAAGGACCCGCGCCTGGCGAGTGGGATGAACGTCACCGAAGTTCGCGTGACACCGGATTTGAAACATGTGCGCGTCTACGTGGAAATTCTGGGCACGGATTCTGAACGGGAAGCGACCCTCAAGGGCCTTACGGCAGCGTCGGGATTCATTCGCCACGAATTGACCGAGCGGCTACGCCTGCGCCGCGCTCCGGAGATTTTTTTTATTGCGGATCGCTCGGAGGAGTACAGCCAGCGCATCGAATACCTGCTGCGGCAGACCAAATCGCCGGAGGAATCGTAAATTATTTGAACGACGCGCGGCGGCTGTAGGAACGCAGCGCCGTTCATTCCGAAATGCCCCGCACTATCCAACCGCCGCCCATTGATGGCGCTCTTGTTGTCGATAAACCGGCTGGCAGAACGTCGCATGACGTCGTAGAAGCTGTGCGCCGGCTCCTTGGATTTCGCCAGATCGGACATCTGGGAACGCTCGATCCTCTGGCGACCGGCGTTCTGGTGTTGCTTCTTGGCCGCGCCACGCGGTTAGCGCGATTCTATACGGGCCGCCGCAAACGCTACGACTGTACCGTGCGCTTCGGCTTTGCGACGGACACGTATGATTCCGATGGCGAAGCGCAAGGACCGGATCTCGCGCCCGCTCTCAATCGCGAAGCAATCGAACGCTTTGCGGCCGGCTTCGTCGGACGCATCCAGCAAACCCCTCCGGCTTTCTCCGCAAAAAAAATTCACGGCAAGCCTGCGCACGAACTTGCGCGGAAAAAGAAGCCCGTGGAGCTGAAGCCTGCCGAAGTGGACGTTTATGAATTTCGCCTCATCGCGATCGAAGGGTCGCTGGCGCAGTTCACCATTGAATGCGGCGCGGGAACTTACATTCGTTCGCTGGCTCATGAGCTTGGCAAACTTGAAGGTTCGGGAGCGCACCTATCGCAGATCAGCCGCACGGCAGTTGGCGAGTTCACGTTGGATCAGGCTGTCAGCACCACCGATTTAGCGGCCGCTTCTCGGGCCGGAAAAATTTCCGAACACATCATTCCGTTGGAGGGTTTGCTGCCGAACTTGCCACGCGCCACTGTCCTGCCGCTGGTGGAGCGCCGCATACGACACGGAGCGAAATTCAATGTTCCGCTCGCGCAGATTCAGCCTGGCAGGACGACCGCGGCTCAGGGAGCAACCACGGAACTGGACTCCGGCGAATGGAAACCGGCGCGGCTTCGTGTGTTTAGCGGACAGGGGCATCTGATCGCCATTGCGGAAGCGGTCGTACTGGGCACTTATCAGCCGGTTGTGGTGCTTGAAGCAGCGCCTTGATTAAGGTATCCGGCGCGGGAATGACAGAAACCGGCCACCGTCGACAGGTGAGCGCCCTGCGAAGATCGGCTTACCTGTTCTGGGACTCCACTGGAGGACGTGAGGAGTAAGCAATATCAGCAACTCAGTATTGCTGTTCTGCGTGTTCAGCGCGCTTCCTGCGAGCGCCAGCGGCCCTAATGCTTGTGCTCCGGGCGTTCCAGCGATGGCGCGCATCTCTTGCGTCTGAATGATTCCAGCGAGCGCGGTGGTTTCACCGGCCTTGGCGCGCACCGTTTGCTCGACCGTTTGATTGCTGATCACCGGGATGCCGTTCACCGTGCTGCCCGTCAAACTTCGCAGCTCGAAATGCAGCTTCAGAGTCACGTCATCGCGCGCTTGAATGTACGGTGTGGCCTGGATCTTCAGCCCGATATCTTCGTATTCCGAAGAGGGGTACGGCGTAGAGGCAACACCGTTCCCGGCCCCCGTTGAGCTGAACGTCGCATTGTCCAGGATAATCGTGAGCTCATTCGCTGTGGTGTCGGCAATTGCCAGGTCGGGCGGATGCGACGTTCCCAGAAATTCACCGGAGATCAGGCCCGCAGGCGCGCTGCCCGCTGGCAAATTCAGCGGCGATGCAAAAGTGCCGTCGCCATTGCCAATTAGGACTGACACTGTATCCGCATCCTGGTCGGCCACCGCCAAATCCGTTAAGCCGTCGAGGTTGAAATCTCCCGCGGTAATTGCTACGGGCTTGTTGCCGGTCGTTGAAGTGCCATTCAGCGCCGCGTTGGTCGTCTGTGTGAATGTTCCATCGCCATTGCCCAGGTAAACATAAAGAGTGTTGTCTGCCTGATTCACGACCGCGATAGCGATGTTGGTATTGTTGTTCAGGTTGAATTGTCCAGCAGCAATCGCTACGGGCGTGTTTCCCGTGGTCAGCGCGCCATTATTTGTGAACGTACCATCTCCATTGCCCAAAAAAATCGAAACTGTATTCGCGGCTTGATTTGTTACCGCAAGGTCAGTCCTGCCGTCATTATTGAAATCGGCGGCGCAAATCGCCGAGGGCTGCGAGCCGGTTGCAAAAGTCTTTTGCGGCTGGAACGTTCCGTCGCCATTGCCCAGCAAAATGGAAACGGTGTTATCTCCCTGATTTACCACCGCGAGGTCAATATGCGCGTCGCCATTGAAATCATTTGAGACCATGGCCACGGGATTCTTGCCGGTTGCAAACGTGCCCTTCAGCGCGAATGTTCCATCTCCATTCCCCAGAAAAATACTCACTGTGTCGTCCGTCTGATTCAAAACTGCCAGGTCCGGAATGCCGTCGTGATTGAAATCCGCCGTCAGCGCCGCTACCGGGCCAATGCCCGTCGTCAATGTTCCGTTGGCGCTGAACGTTCCATCGCCATTGCCCAGCAAAATGGAAACGGTGTTGTCGCCGTGATTTACTACGGCGAGATCGAAATTGCCATCGGCGTTGAAGTCGGCGCCAGCAACGGCGACCGGATCTTTGCCGGTCGCGACCGTAGACTCGGGGAATAAGCTCGACGAAACAGCAGGAACAAAAGCCGGCGAGGTGATGCTGGGAGAATACTGCGCGAGCGCCACCGGTATGCGATCGCCGACAAAAAATGTCGCCGGCTTGCCATCTTCCGCGCGCAATAAGATGTGCCGTCCGGCGCGCACTGTGTTTAGCGTGTCGGAAAACGCCAGCGCTGCTCCGGGCAGAGTTGCGAGAAATGTGGATTTGCCTCCGCCGAAGGCCAATATCGGCGGTATCAGCGAACCAACGCCGAGAGCGCCCGACCCGAGGAGCGAGGCGAGTTGCGCGGAGCTCAGGCCAGTCAAATTTCCTGTGGAGCCGAAAAGCTGCTGAATTACTGAAACGAGTCCTGAAGCGCCCTGCTGCGCCTCCTGAATCTGCTGCGGAGTCAGCGTGAACGCCTGCGCTTTCGTCGGCGGCGTGAGCCCAAGTTGCATGGCGGCGGCGCGATCAACTTCCAGCACTTCCATTTCGAGCACCACTTCGCCGCGCGGCTGCTGTAACTGGTTCAAGAGGCGCGCCGCCACGGAAATTGCCTGCGGCGACGCGCGCATGGTAATGGTTCGCGCTGCCATGTTCAATTCTGCCCGATTGATGCCCGTTATCGCGCGTAACACCCGCAAATCCTGCGTCATTTCGTTGTCGGTTTCGGAAGCGGGCAATTCCACGGTGCGCACCACGGAAAGATCATAGGCGAGGCGTTTCTGTGGAGTATCTGCGGCAACGAAGAAGAGGCGCTTCGTCAGCGGCCGCCAGAAAGTTGCATTCATGTCTCCAAGCACGCGCATAGCGGTCACAAAGTCAACATTGTTGAGCTTCAAGTGAACGGGATGCTGCTGTAGGTCCACGTCGAACGACGCATGCACGCCGAATTCTTGCGCCACATATTCATATGCGCCTGCTGTATCCCCGCGGTAATCGAGGTTGCGCGTTCCGGTGAGAGGCTCGAGTCTGACTACGCCGGCTGGCTCTTTCATCAATTGTTGCAGCATCGCCGACGAAGAAGGCGTCAGTTGCGCCAGCCTCTCGCGAACCATTTCATCGGTGGGATCGAGAATCAGCGCTGCATGCAATTCATTGCGCGCTTCGGAATCGTTCCCGGCGAGCAGGTCTCTTTCCGCGCGATCCACTTCCTCGCCGACAAGCATGCCGCGCACGGTTTCGCGCCGCAGCAAATATTCGCGGTTGCTCGGATCGAGCCGGAACGCTTGCGCGTAGTCGGCGAATGCCATTGTCCAGTTGCGTGCTTTTTCCTGTCTCCGCCCGCGCTCGTACGCAGCTCGCGCCCGCTTGTCATTCTGCGGTGATTTTTGCGAGGCAGCGGCATTCGCAGGCGCGCTCTGTTGTGCGGGAGCGGCAGGCTTCGACGGCGCTTGCATCGGGGCGCCGACGGCGAGCGCCGAGCACAAAAAGAGCGCGATAATGGCGTTAAATCGCAATGAAATCAGCCAGTTGCTATTCTACAAAGATTGGAGTAGAGCCGCGCCAAGTTGCCTGGAATCTGTGCCGCGAAGAGCACGCCGCCTGTGCCGCCAGCTAATTTCCTCAGAAATGCCGACGCGCGGCTGGAGGATCTCCGCATACAATTTTCTGAAAACCGGCCGTTGCTGTTGATTCTGAGCGTGAGGCGCGGTACACTAGTTCTCTAGTTGATACTGAGTTTCAACTAGCTTTCAACTAGTCAAACATGCTCTCTGCCATCATCGTCGCTCTTCGCGAAGGCGTGGAAGCCGCGCTTGTTGTCGGCATCGTCCTAGTCTATCTCAACCGTACGGGCCGCCGCGCATTGTCTCGTTACGTCTGGACGGGCCTCGGCGTTGCCGTCGCCACTAGTTTCGCCGCCGCAATTCTGCTTCAGCGCTGGCAAATCAGTGAAGACGGGTTCGAAGGCGTGCTGATGCTTTCTGCTGCGGCGCTGGTGATTTCGATGATTATCTGGATGAACCGCGTTGCACGACACTTGCGCAAGGACATTGAGCAGCGCGTCGAGCGCTTTGTGCAGAAGAGCGAACGCGTTGCCGGATGGGGAATCGCATTTTTCGTTTTTCTTATGGTGGTTCGCGAGGGCGCTGAACTCATCCTGATTCTGCGCGCGGTTGATCTCTCCGTGAGCGGGCTACAGATTTGGATTGGCACCGGTATCGGCATTGCGCTGGCCGTCGCTGTCGGACTTTTCTTTTTTCAAGGAACGCTCAAAGTGCCGCTCGGCCGCTTTTTCGCCGCTACCAGCACGATCCTGATCGTTGTTGCTGTGCAGTTAGCCATCACCGGCCTTCACGAGATGAGCGAAGCAAGATGGCTGCCTTCGAGCGCCCGCGAGATGGCTATCGTTGGCCCGATTGTCAGCAACGAATATTTTTTCTTTGTGGTGATTCTGGCGGTTACCACGATCGTTGTGCTTCGCGAATGGTTCGCGCTTCGC
>DASYYQ010000060.1:0-58422 GCA_035933545.1 Candidatus Acidiferrales bacterium
AAGCCGGAAAAGTCATGGGACCACAGGGAGGAAGAAAAGCCCCCTAAAAACGCGGTAAGTTCGCTCACAAAATAGGCACCGAATTCGCAGTCAAAACTCGCCGTAAAACCCCTCGTAAGTCACAGCACTTTTCCGCACTACAAACGCACCCAAAGGAGCCCCCGCCATGAGCGCGCAATCGAAGTGTGAACTTATGACCGTTCAGCAGGTCGCCGAGCTACTGCAAGTGCCGGTGTCCTGGATTTACGGACGCATGCGAAAACGTTCGTTAGAACGATTGCCAGCATACCGTCTCGGAAAGTACTGGCGATTCGACCGAAATGAAGTGTTGGCATGGGTTGCACGCCATCACGCCAACCGCGAGGCCGCTTGACATGCCGACTACACTGATTAGCGACACAGAACAAGCCAGGCGAACCGTCGAAGGAGGAACGATGGTTCGCAGACGGTATCAACGAGGTTCGCTCTTCAAGCGTGGCAAACGAGAGAAAGTCTGGGTTGCCCGCTGGTGGGAGGATGTCATTCGCGCAGACGGAACAGCAGCGAGGGTGCGACGTTCGATGGTAATCGGCGCGGTCGCAGAATTCCCTACGCGTCGTCTCGCGATGCATGCTCTTTCAGAACGGCTTCGCGTATTGAACAGCGGCAGCCAAACGCCCACGTCCTGCATGCACACTGAAGGAATTTGTGCAGAAGGAATGGGAACCCGTTGTGCTTCCGACTCTGAAGTACGCAACACAACAGCATTACAAGTACATCTTCAAGGCACATCTGATTCCGGCCTTCGGTGATTATCGGCTCTCAGACATTACGCGCGAAGCGATTCAGAGTTTCCTTCTGGTAAAACTTCGCGAGGAATATTCCTGGGAGTCGGTTCATCACTTCAGGTGTGCATTGAGCAAAGTGCTGGGCACAGCGGAAGACTGGAATTACATCCCCGCCAACCCAGTGCGAAAAACGCGACTCCCAAGACGGGAATACAACTCGGAACCGCCCGTCGTTACGCCGCAGCATGTAACACGTCTAACCACGGCTCTTTCGGAACCAGCAAAGTCCATCGCACTCCTATTGGTGCTGAGTGGACTAAGAATCGGCGAATTGCTCGCGCTCCGATGGAAGAACGTGAATCTAGACGGTCAAGTGCTGTGCGTGACGCAGACGGTGTATGACGGCCACTTCGATAGACCGAAGACGAAGCGGAGTGTCCGCGCAATTCCATTGTGCCGACAAGCTGTCTCCATTCTTTCCGCTCTTCGCGGGAACGGTTGCGAACCCGAGCAGTTAGTTTTTGCAACCCAATCGGGCAAGCCACTGTGCCGTCGAAATCTCTTGCAGCGTTATTTGCGACCGACGTGCAACAAGCTCGGCCTGCCACGAATCACGTGGCATGGTTTGCGGCATTGCCACGCGACGTTGCTGGACGCTGTAGGAGCACCGCTAGGAACGGTCCAGGCGCTTCTAGGTCACGCTTCGCCGGAGATCACGAGGCAAATCTATTTGCACGCGATTCCGGCGGAACAACGCCGAGCGGTCGAGGAAGTGGAGAAGCTTTTAGTTGGACCCAAATGGACCCAAATTAAGGAAATCGCGGGAAGGCCGCATTAGTAAGTGATTGAAAATTGCAGGCAGATGGTTGGTGGACGTGGCCGGGCTCGAACCGGCGACCCCCTGCTTGCAAAGCAGGTGCTCTCCCAGCTGAGCTACACGCCCACACTAACTTTATGATTCTCATTGTAATCGATTTTCGCGGCATGGGAGCACCTGCTCTTTAAACGGGTGCTCTCCGAGCTGAGTTACAAACCCATAATCTGGCATCTGCAATTCATTCTCTCCTTCAACGAAATCTGCGAATGAGCAGCGTGTGCCGTCCGGAGCGGTACAGACCTACCACGTAGATCGTGGCTTTGCCCCAGGTGGAAAAGATAAGCTGGCTAATACGCAAAAGTGAGGAGCCCTCCGGAATAGCGAGCAGTTTTGAAGTCATTCCATCGGCATCGGTGGCGTCAATTTCTTCGTCCGCGTAGCAAGTTCGGTGTCGCAGGCTGCTTGCCGCACGCGTCCTGCTTTGATTAGCCGGCTTCGGGCGGGGAGGGAGAGGCGAGCCGCGATTTCGGGCTCCGCAGATGTTACCGACTTGCTTGAGGAAGACTGTAGGTGACCTTGCCAGTTTCGTCGAGGAAATCAATTTTAGCCTGGCCACTGGCGGAGACAGTCAAGCGCAGGCGCGGATGTCCCTTCGCATCGCATAGCACGACCGCTGCGTCCTTGTTCGGCGTTTTGCCCGCGAAGGAGCGCGTGGCGCCAAACTCACCGTTTTTCGCCTGATCCTGCAGCTGCTTCATCGCCGCATCTTTTTGCGGCCCGGCGGGCATGTTTTTCACGGAATTGAAGTGCTCGACCATTTCCGCCAAATCCATATCCGGACGATCCCACACATGAAATCCCGCCCGGCGCTTGCCGTTGCTGTCGTCGTACTCTATGCCGATGGTCTGGTCCTGTTTGTACTGGTCAAACATGAAATCGCCGCTTGCTTCGTAGCCGTTGGCGCTCCTCCGCCCGGAGAAGCCCATGCCGCCGTCTTCGTCGCCTTCGTTGTTGTAAAAAATCATCCCTGCGCCATCGTGGCGACCATGGCTCGGAAATGTTTTCCCGTCGATAATGGCCTCGGGTATTTCCTGGCGGTTGGAAATCACAGCTGATTTTTCCCGTTGGGTCCGACAATGTTAATCCGCTGCACGTCGATTTAATCAAAGCTGGACTTTCGTTGGTTTTCCCCGAAACCGGTGAGGATTGTGGCCGCAAAGGCAATGGTCAAAACGCCGGAATAAACCGCAAGGAACCTCTGGCTCGAAATCAGTCTCATGTGTTTCGCATCCTTTGCTGAAAAGCGTTCACCGAACCATCTTAGGCCCGGGCTATTGATCCAACCGGGGAAGCTGGCTGATAACTTTGCCGGCAGCATCCAGGAACTGAATCACGGGAGAGCCGTCGGGATTGACTTTGATAATGATACGGCTGTGGCCGTCTTTGTCCTTCAGAGTGAGCGAAGCGGAGTCGTCAGGAGTGCGGCCAAGATAGATACGCTGACGAGGTGGAGCGTGAGTTTTCATAAAATTCTGCCATTCGCTGTGAGGAATAGTGAGCAAATCGGTGATGGGCCAGTCGGGATCGTCGACTACGCTCAAGCCGGAACGCTTACGGTTTCCGTTTTCTTCTGCGTCGATGGTGAACACCTGATCCTGGAGATAGCGGTCGAAGCTCAGATGGCCATAGCTCGAAACCGTTCCGTTCTTGTCTTTCATCCCGCCAAAGATGAGGCCGCCATTCTCCGTGCCTTCATCATTGAAGAAAAGCATTCCTGCGGTGCTGCGATCGGGATGCGGCAATTCTTTGTCTTTGACGATAATACCCGGAAATTTCGATTTGTCGGAAATGACCATGCGGAGCGTACCGTCGGGCTCGACGATGTTGATGCGCTGCACATCGATTTCACCGAATTTCGTACGCTGCGCTTTGAGAGCAAAAGCAGAGCCGACGAGAACAACTATGAGAAGCGTGGTGACCGTGGCATACGTTTTCCAAAGCCGCAGCTCTTTTTCCATGGAGTGACTCCTAAAGTTGCGCTGGGACTCTTGCAGGGAACAATTCTAATGCAATTGTAGTCGCATTTAGTAATTCCACCGCGGCGACATCGGCATCCGTTCGGCGCATCCTTTTTTGACTTGCGCAGCCCGCGACGGTCTGCGCATGAGTAGCGGACGGAAAAGAAAGTTCGAACTGAACGCTTGTCCGAGCCGCAGCCGGCTAAATCGCACAGAGCACCAACACGCAAGAAGCTATAATCGGCGCGAACCGATTCTCTGTGCGGTGCAATGTCTTAAGTTTTGGTCTCATCGGCGCTTCTTATTACCCATATAAATTCCATTTGCAACCCCTATAAATGGCATTGACAAATCTGCTTTATCCGGAGTACCGTTCCGCAACATCGGTGAAACAAAAGGTTCACATGTTGAGCGCCCTTGTAACATTTGGGTCGCTGGCGTTGGTGCCGGCCCCGGTGCCGGATGTTGCGCGTTGCGGCAATTGCGAAATAGATTCGCAGTCCCAGCATTCGGAGAGATCGCCGGTACGGTCGTCGGTGTTGTTCGTACGCGCTAGGAGAAAAATAAAATGAAGAGACTTCTTGGCCGACTTGTTGTGCTCTTCCTTATCGGCTTTACCGGATTTGTAATTCGCTCTGCTGCTCAGACCGCAAGTACGGGAGCGCTAAATGGCAGAGTGACTGATCCGAGCGGCGGAGTGGTCCCGGGCGCGACGGTCACGGTGATCAACCAAGCGACTGGCGCACAGCGCAGCGCGACTACGGGGTCGGACGGAACCTACCTGATTCCCCTTCTACCGCCCGGCGGGTACCAAATTAAGGTTTCGAAGAACGGCTTTGAGACCGCTCTTGTCGAGAACGTAAACATCTCCGTTACCGAAACGCACACGACCAACGTCAGTTTGGAAATAGGCACAGTTAATCAGACGGTTGCCGTGAGTAGCCAGGGAGAACTGTTGGAAACGAGCGGAGCGGCGCTGGGAAATGTGACTGACGAGCGGATGGTCGAAAACCTCCCTTTGGTAACGCGCAATTACACTCAAATCCTTGGACTCTCGCCGGGTGTTTCGGCAGACGTGAACGACGCCGCCAATCTGGGGTCGGGCACAGGCACTTTTTCTGCGCATGGACAAGTCGTCAGCGATAATAATTTTCAAATGAACGGGCTGGGTGTGAATGATCTGTTCTTTGGCGGCCCGGAAGTTCCGATTCCGAATCCCGATACGATACAGGAATTCAAAGTACAGACCGGACAGTACGACGCATCGTTTGGAAGGGACGCGGGCGCGAATGTTGATGTTTTGACCAAAGGAGGGGGGAATCAGTTTCACGGCACAGTGTTTGAATTCTTGCGCAACGATGATTTTAACGCGAACGATTTCTTCCTGAATCAGGCGGGGCAGCCGCGCGGCGAGCTGAAACAAAATCAATTTGGCGCCACCGTAGGGGGGCCGGTCGTAAAAGACAAGCTGTTCTTTTTTACGTCCTACCAGGGGACAAGGCAGAGGAATGGCTTGGATTCCTCCTGTCTCGGCAATTTTTTGACGCCGACGCAAATCACGTCGAGCGCCTCAAGCCGCACCGCGGCCGCGCTGGGAGCCGCGTTTGGCGGACAGCCAGGGGCGCTCGGGCCCCCCGTCGCCTCCGACGGCTCGAACATTAGCCCGCAGGCAATTGCGCTACTGAATACGACGACATCCGGTGGCGGATTCCTGGTTCCTGCGCCGCAAAATCCCGACGGGAGCTCCAGCGTGAGTGAAGCATGCCCCTTTAGCGAGAATCAGTTCATGACCAATGCGGATTTCCATCAGTCGGAGCGGAGCACGTGGTCGGAACGATTCTTTTGGGCTGACAACGAGCTGGGGGAGAACTTCACCACCAATGCAGGAACAGGCGGCGGTAACGTCCCGGGCTTCCCAACAACGGTAGACAGTCGATTTCGCTACTTTACCCTCTCGAATTCCTATATCTTTACTCCGAATCTTGTAAACCAGATCGTCATCGGATTTGGCCGAACGGTGCGGCTGAGCGCCACGCAGCAACCGACCGTTACCGTTCCCGGCCAGAGCGCCGGCCCGCTAACGCTGGGTGCTCTCGGAATCAACGCGCCCGCAAACGATAGTATCCACCCTTCGATCGCCGTTCTAGGCGGCCTCGCCATCGGCGGAAACGGCCAAGGATTCAATTCCTTTGAGAACGACTACAGCTTCTCAGACTCGCTCTCGTACACAAACGGCCGTCACTCTTTTCATTTCGGTGGGGGCTTGTCGCGCCAAGAGATCAATTTTGAGAATTTCACCTTCCCGGGTCTCGTTGTTTTCGCCAATATGCCGGATTTTTTGACAGGATACCCATTTCTTGTGGCAGACCTTCAGGGTCTCTTGGATCGCTCCTGGAGAGCCTGGAACGGTGACGCCTATGCTCAAGACGATATTCGAATGAATTCGCGCCTCACGATTAATTTGGGACTGCGGTATGAACGGGAAGGAGTCATCGGGGACGCTCTTGGCCGTTCATCCAATTACAATCCAGATCTTTTGAATCCTAATCCGCCCGCGGGAGGCACTCTCGCCGGTGTCGTGGTGGCATCAAACTTCAACGGGACGCTACCGCCCGGCGTAACACGGGGGTCGAATTCTGCAGCTATTAATGGAGATGGGCAAAATGATTTCGCGCCGCGGGTGGGATACGCGTACAGTCTGCCCGGCACAAACAGGCTCGTGCTCCGAGGCGGTTATGGAATGTACTTTACGCGCTCCACGGGGCAGCTATTCCTGCAGCTGATTGCAGTTCCCCCATTCTCGGATTTTCGCGTCGTTCTGCCGGCCGTTGGCACTACGTTTGCCAGCCCGTTCGCTCCCGTGCCTGCGTTTCCGAATTTCGCACCCCTTGCCTATTCGCCTTCTACCGCGCTGGCCCCTCAGGTATTTTCGCCGACGTATAGGCCGTCCATCCTACAGGAGTACAGCACCAGCCTGCAGGCTGAATTACTCCCGAATCTCGTGTTGGAAGTTGGATACGACGGCGTGCGAGGTACAAAGCTCGCGGAAGAACGTGCGTTCAATCAGGCGCTCGATGCCACGGTTACTCCCATACGAGGTCAGACCACCAATACTTTGGCCAACTTGGGGCTGCGAACGCCCTTCGAGGGTTTTTCAACGGGTGCCACAGAACTGCAAACCGCTGGCGCGCTTTGGTACAACGCGCTGGACGTCAGCCTGAACAAACGATTCAGCAACGGTTTGCAATTCCTTGTTGCCTACACCTGGGCAAGATCGCTGACCGATGCCAATGGTTACAGCACCGCAACCGGCCAGGGTGCGAACCTTGTTGGTAACCAGAACGATCCTAAGTCACGCTATGGACCCGATGGGTTCGTTCGCCCGCAGCGGCTTGTCATAAGCTATCTTTACAACTTGCCGGGACCGCATAACGAGTTTTCTTTGGGAGGGCGTTTTCTGGCCGGATGGGGCGTTTCAGGCATCACCACCATCCAGTCCGGCGAGCCTCTCACGCTTACAACGTTTGATCCAACAAACGCTTTCGGGATCACTGGGGGCGGGTTGAATCCTGATCCTGCTGAGATTGCGCCAGGCTGCAAGGCAAGCCAACTGGTAACTCGAGGATCGATCCAGAGCAAGCTGAGCAACTACTTCAATCAGTCTTGCTTCACAACTCCTCCCGTGATCACAAGCGATGGCGGCACCGCCTTTGGAAATGCCGGCCCTGGCATAGTGTCCGGACCCGATCAAGTGAATTTCGATTTCGCGCTTATGAAGAGAACCGCTCTAGGATCAAGTGAGAGCAGAAATCTGGAGTTTCGAGCGGAGTTTTTCAATCTCTTTAACCACACGCAGTTCGGCCAACCTGACACACTCCAAGGCCTTCCAGGCTTTGGGATTATCAACAACACGATTGTCTCTCCGCGAGTGATTCAACTGGCATTGAAGCTGAACTTCTAGGAGCGCAGCCCGAATCTCTAAATTGGCCTTAGTCTAAGACCGGCCCTGCGCCGCCTCGGCCCATTCATCCGCCGCCAAGCTCATTCCTACCAGGGACAGCGGCGGCGTGAGACACGCACCCTGCGCGTAAAAACGATGCATCACCAAGGCACAATTCACGCCTGCTAAGCAAGGGCCGGCCAACACCTTCTCGAATTTAATTTCTGTAACGAATTTGCCTGCCCTGGCGCGCCATCCACAATTCGAGCCATGCGCCGCTACCTTGTTTTGAGGATGCGCAGTTTGTCCGCCCATTTATTAGCTAATGTTTTTCGTCACAGCACCTACGCAGAAAAACCGGACATGTTCTGGGGCCCATAGGTTGGTCAGTTTTTCACCAGCGGGCTCGCTCGGCAAACGAGCACGGGCATGGAAGCGAGAATTGCCCGCGAAGCTACGCCCCAGAATACAAAGAAAGCCCGATAGCATGCGGTCCGCAACTACGCGAGGCTAGGATGTTACGTGGTTAGAGCCGCGGACCCGCGGCCTGTAACAGCCGCGGAGAGATAGCGAGCAGGAGTGTTTGCCGAAGAACGATTTCCGGATGACCGGATCATTCTGTAGATGGTTTCCCCAGCAGACGAACCAGACGGATTTCATCGCATCGGAACCACATTTAAGCGCAAAACGCAGAGAAAAACGCAGAACTAGATCACAGAGGAAGAACGCGAAGGGAGAACGAAGATGAGTATGACCGCAGCCGACGTAATGATCGAGACGCTGATCAATTGGGGAGTTGAGGTGATCTTCGGATTTCCCGGCGACGGGATCAACGGGATTTTCGAATCGCTGCGAACACGTGCCGATAAGATCAAATTCGTTCAGGTGCGCCATGAAGAGGCGGCGGCGTTCATGGCGACAGGCTATGCGAAATTCACAGGAAAGCTGGGCGTATGCCTTGCCACGTCCGGCCCCGGAGGGATTCACCTGCTGAATGGGCTGTATGACGCGAAAATGGACGGCCAGCCGGTGCTGGCGATTACCGGAATGGCTTACCACGACCTGATTGGTACGCACGGCCAGCAGGACGTTGAAATGGACAAGCTGTATATGGACGTGGCGGTTTACAACGAGCGGGTGATGGGGCCAGCGCACGTGGAGACCATTACGGAAATCGCCTGCCGCAAGGCGGAGACGTTCCGAGGAGTGGCGCACATCACTTTCCCGAAAGATACGCAGAGCATGCCGTACGATCCGAAGGAACAAAAATCACCGCGCAATAGTCCTCACCACGTTTCCATGGTGCGGGCCACCGCTTCGGGGGTTCCTCGCGAATCGCAGCTTCATCAAGCTGCCGAACTTCTAAACGACGCGAAAAAGGTTTGCATTCTGGCCGGGCGCGGGGCGCTGCACGCGACCGACGAACTGGAAGAGGCGGCGGAGATCCTCGGAGCTCCTATTGTCAAGGCTCTACTGGGCAAGGCCGCGGTACCCGATGATAGTCCCTACACGACAGGCAGTATCGGCCTGCTCGGCACGAAGCCGTCCGAAGAAGCGCTGCGGAATTGCGATCTACTATTCATGATCGGCACGGCTTTCCCATACATGGAATTTCTGCCAAGTCCTGGCGAAGCGAAGTCGGTGCAGATTGAGCTGGATCCGGGACGAATTTCGTTGCGCTACCCCGCTGATGTAGGACTGGTCGGCGACAGCAAGGAAACATTGAAGCTGCTAATGCCGCTGCTGAAGAAAAAAAAGGACCGCAGCTTCCTCAAGAAGGCGCAATCGGGCATGAAAGACTGGTGGGAATATATGGAGCAGCTGGGAACATGGCAATCGAGTCCGCTGAAGCCGCAGATGCTGGCGTGGGAACTGGGAAAGCGGCTGCGCAACGACGCGATTGTGGCATGCGACAGCGGAACGGGCGCAACGTGGTTTGCGCGGCAGATTCGCGCAAGGCGCGGGCAGATGTATTCGCTGTCGGGAAACCTGGCGACAATGGCTGTCGGCCTGCCCTATGCGCTCGCCGCACAGTACGCTTATCCGAACCGCCAGGTGATCGCGTTTGTGGGCGACGGCGCCTTCACGATGCTGGGATTCGAGATGCTTACGGCGGTGAAGTACAAGCTGCCGGTGAAGGTGGTGGTCCTGAAAAACAATTATCTGGGGCAAATCAAATGGGAGCAGATGGTGCTGCTTGGCAATCCAGAATATGGCGTGACGCTGCAGCCCATGGATTTCTCAAAATTCGCGGAGGCCTGTGGAGCATACGGAATGAGCGTGGCAGAACCGGGTGATTTGTGCAATGCGCTGGACCACTTCCTGGATTCGCCCGGGCCTGCTGTGCTTGAGGCCGTTGTGGACCCGCTGACTCCGCCATTACCACCGGAAGTGAAGCCGGAGCAGGCGTTCCATTTTGTGGAGTCGCTGGTGCGCGGAGAACCGAAGGCGAGAAAGATCATGAAAGAGTCACTGATCGAGCGAGCGAGAGAGCTCGTGTGACCGCGCCGAAAATAGATGGGCGCGCCCGAATCTGTTCAGCGCGTCTGCAGAAGGAGAGTTTTCATGAGTATCGCGCTTCCGCTTCAAGAAACACGCGCACCGAAAACGAGATTCGCGCCCTCTGCCATTGACGCGCGTAGCCTCGAGAAAGCACTGAGACGCCGCGTCGAGGGAGAGGTCCGTTTCGATCCCGGCAGTCTTGGCCTGTATGCGGTGGACGCCTCGAATTACCGGCAAGTGCCCATTGGCGTGGTCATTCCACGAACAATCGACGACGTGGTGGAGACGGTGCGCGTTTCGCGCGAATTCGGTGCGCCGATACTCTCGCGCGGCGGAGGAACAAGCCTGGCCGGGCAATGCTGTAATACCGCGATTGTGATGGATTGGAGCAAATACTTGAACCAGGTGCTCGAAATCGATCATGTTCATCGCAGAGCGCGAGTGCGCCCCGGCTGCATTCTGGACAATTTGCGCCATGAGGCGGAAAAGCACGGACTGACGTTTGGGCCGGATCCAGCCACACACGATCATTGCACGCTCGGAGGGATGATCGGCAATAACTCGTGCGGCGTTCACGCGCAGATGGCCGGGCCCGTGTCGCACAACGTGGAATCGATGGAGGTGCTGCTGTATGACGGAACGCGCATGACCGTGGGATGGATGACGAACGGCGAAGTGAAAAGCGCCATCCGTCAGGGCGGGCGCCGCGGCGAAATCATGGCGAAACTTGAGCAGTTGCGCGCGAAGTATGCCACCCAGATCCAGCGCTGCTTTCCCGACATTCCGCGCCGTATTTCCGGCTACAACCTGAACCAACTATTGCCTTCGGAATCGCTGGAGACGGAGGGTAAATTCAATCTTGCGCGAGCGCTGGTCGGCTCGGAAGGCACGCTAGTTACCATCTTGGAAGCGACGCTGGAGCTCATTCACAACCCTCCTTTTCGGACGCTGGTGGTGATCGGTTATCCGGACATCTATAAAGCCGGCGATCACGTGCCGGAAATTTTGAAATTCAAGCCTATGGGGTTTGAAGGCATCGATCGCATGCTGATCGAGAACATGAAAAAGAAAAAGCTGCACACGAAGTATTTGGATCGTCTGCCAGAAGGCAACGGCTGGCTTCTGATACAGTTCCCGGGCGAAACCAAGCAGGAAGCCGACGACCGCGCGCGTGAGATGACCGATTATCTGAAAGCAAAGCGAGACGCGCCGGCCACAAAGTTGTACGACGACGAGCAAGACGAAAAGGCAGTTTGGAAAGTGCGCGAATCGGGATTGGGAGCGACGGCATTCGTTCCCGGCGAGCCGGTGGCGTGGCCGGGCTGGGAAGACGCGGCTGTTCCGCCTGCCGCGGTCGGCGATTATCTGCGCGATTTTTGCAAATTGCTCGAGAAGTACGACTACGAAGCGGCGCTGTATGGCCATTTCGGGCAGGGCTGCATTCATTGCCGCATTTCATTCGACCTGATGAGCAAGAAAGGCGTTAAGGATTACCGCTCGTTCGTTGAAGAGGCGGCTGAGCTGGTTTCGAATTACGGCGGATCGCTTTCCGGCGAACATGGAGACGGGCAATCGCGCGCGGAGTTGCTGCCCATCATGTTTGGTAAAGAAATCGTGCAGGCATTTCGCGAGTTCAAATCAATATGGGATCCGGATTGGAAAATGAATCCAGGAAAAATTGTCGATCCGTTTCCGCTGGATTCGAATCTGCGGCTGGGCGCTGATTACCATCCCGCCGAGCCGGAGACGTTTTTCAAGTTTCCGGATGATCAGGGTAGCTTTGCGAATGCCACGCTGCGATGCGTCGGAGTGGGAAAGTGCCGGCGCGAAAAATCGGATGATCCGGAAAATCAGACGATGTGCCCCAGTTACATGGTGACGCACGAGGAAAAAGACACCACCCGCGGCCGGGCGCATCTGCTTTGGGAGATGCTACATGGGGACGTGGTGAAGAATGGATGGCGCGATGAGAACGTAAAGGAAGCGCTGGACCTTTGTCTCGCATGCAAAGGCTGCAAGGGCGATTGCCCGGTGAGCGTCGATATCGCCACATATAAAGCGGAGTTCCTTTCGCACTACTATGAAGGGCGGGTCAGGCCTCGTTACGCCTACGCATTCGGATTGATCGATAAGTGGGCGCAGATTGCGGCGCTGTGGCCTGGCTTGGTCAATTTGGCGGCCTCCACGCCGGGAGTTCGAGACTTGATGAAAATGGCGGCTGGGATTTCGGAGCGACGCTCGATTCCGGAGTTTGCGCCGGAAACGTTCCAATCATGGTTTGGGAGGCGCGCGAAACGCCATGTTCAGCGCCCGAAAGTAGTGCTATTCCCAGACACATTCAACAACAATTTCTTTCCGCGGACGGCGCAGGCAGCGGTGGAAGTTCTCGAGCACGCAGGCTATCAGGTGGAAGTACCGCGCGAACATATTTGCTGCGGGCGTCCCTTATATGACTACGGCTTTCTCGAGATCGCCAAGCAGTATCTGGAGCGCATCTTCGACGTGCTCGCGCCGTATGCAAAGGCTGGCACTCCCATTGTCGTACTGGAGCCAAGCTGTTGGTCTGTCTTGCGCGACGAGATCAAGGGCCTTTTTCCGGAGCGAAAAGAAACGCGCATGATCATGGAAAACAGCTTCGTTCTTTCCGAATTTCTGGTGAAAAAAGCGAACTACCATCCGCCTCGTCTGCGCATGAGCGGACTGATCCATGGGCATTGCCATCACAAGGCCATCATTCATGGCGTGGAGCACGAAGCAAAACTTCTGAAGGACATGCAAATGAAGGTACGCGTCGTGCCCGACGGTTGCTGCGGAATGGCAGGGTCGTTCGGTTTCGAGGAGCATCATTATGACGTGTCGGCGAAAGTGGGAGAGCACGCGCTGCTTCCCGCGGTGCGCGCCGCAGGGCTGAACGAACTGATTATTGCGGATGGGTTCAGTTGCCGCGAGCAGATTTCGCAAATGAGCGAGCGCCACGCGCTGCATCTCGCGGAGGTATTGCAACTCGCGATTCAGGAAGGCCCGGCAGGGCCGGATTTGTTGCCGGAGCAGAAGCTCGTCGACAGACACCGCAAGGCGGTACAACGATCAAAGATGGAGGTGCTTGCCGCCATCGGCGGCGTCGTGGCCATTGTTGCAGGCGTGCTCGGAGCGCGAAAGGCTCTCTCGAGCAAGAACGAAATCATAAGCGTCTGAATCTTTGGTCCAGCTATAGATCAGCCCAAACCAGAAGTTGACGACTTTTTGTTACACTCTCCTGACGCGTCGCTAAGTGCTTCGTGTTAGCGTCAGGAAGCCGCAATGACATCTGAGAAGGCGATTTTCACCGCGGAAACGTTTCGATTCTTCCGCGAGCTGAAACGGAATAACTCGAAAGCGTGGATGGACGAGAATCGCCACCTCTACAAGGCGCATGTCGTCGAGCCGTTGCGCAGATTGCTCGACGAGCTCACACCGCGCGCGCAAAAATTGCATCGGGGATTTTCACCCAGCGGCCGCACTGGCGAGAATTTCTCTCGTATTAACCGCGACATTCGCTTCGCCAACGATAAAACGCCTTATTACACCCACATGTATCTCTATTTGCGCTGCGATGAGACGCTTGGCAGGCCCGGCGGGCAGCTCTACGTTGGAATATCCGACGAAGGTGTGACTGCTGGCCTCCGCATATATCGTGAAAGCCGCGAGAGCGCGATGGCTTGCATCTGCTTGCCGCGCGCCGTGGAAAATTTGCCGTGGCTGGCCCGCCAGCGCAAAAAATTCTCCCGCAAGTACGACTGCTACTGGTATTCCACTGAGAAGGGCAAGTGGACCAAGCGTCCCGGCTGGCCGCGCGGCGCCAAAGAATGGAAAAAAGCCAAAGGTTGGATTGTGAGGAAGCGGTTCTCGGCGTCAACCGCGCTACGCTCCACATTTCCGCGCGACATCGATAAAGTCTTTCGCCACCTTTTCCCGCTCTACTCCTTCAGTTCTCTGCAACAATGGAAACCTTAAGGAGAGAGTGCAGATGCGAATGACGCGAGCAGAAGCAAAAGCGAATCACACGCTGGATACTAAGCACGAGCAGTTCAGCGAAACGATTTACGGCGTGCTGTGCTCCGCCTGCCATAACTACATCCTGATCGACCATACCAACTGCCCTTCAAGCTGCCGTACGCACGAAATCTGCCGCCAAGCGTATTCTCGCGACAATTGAGGCCCCGCGCTGATTCCTTGGGCCAAGCTCCTGCTGGACACCCGGTTGACACCGCTTAGCCGATGAGAGAGAAATCGAAAGTGCTCACCTTGCGCATGCATGGCGACAAAATTGCTTGCCATCGACTAGATAGGGGTCTAGCTTCGTTGACATACTAGGGCCTAGCCAGGAGGGGTCAGGATGTCGAACACCCCAGGGCACGCGATCGGAAGGCCAGTTGCCGTTGTCCTGTTTGCGGGAGCCCTCGCAATTGGTTCTCTCGCCCTGATCGCTGCCGCACAGAGGCTATCCCCTGGCGAAGTGCGCATCAGGAGCAGCCCTTATCGCCCTGAATCCCAGATTCTTCGCGCGGAGAGCCGTTTGGTTCAAGTTGAGGTGGTGGTGCGCGATAACCGCGGCCGAGCGGTTAGCGGACTTACGAAGGATGACTTCGCAATTCTCGACTCTAGCCACTCCCGTGACATTGCGGAGTTTTCCGTCGAGACATCTGGCGCAGAAGGCGCTTCGCCTTCAAAGATTCTGAATGCCCCGCCAACCGCTCGGAGCCAGTCCAGCACGCCGAGGGAAGTCCCCGGTCCCTCCCGGTGGGTTGGGCTGTTCTTCGATGACATCAACACTCCCTCTGCCGATCTGGTGCGCGCGAAAATCGCGGCCCAGCGATTTATCAGCGAAGCGACTCCGCGCGGCGAGCGGATTGGTGTGTTCACCACGTCGCAGGGGCAAATCCTCCCGTTCACCACCGACACCAGTGCTGTCCTCAAATCCATGACGACGGTGCAGTCCCATCAGCGGATGAGCGCCGCAGGGGTGAGCGGATGCCCGAGAATCACGCCCTACGAGGCGTATCTAATCGTGAACAACGACCCCGCCACAACGCAAGCAAAGCTTATCGAAGCGTGTAACTGCCCCGGGGAAAACAATGATTCGGGGTGTCAGTTGAACGACACGACAACCACCATGACCACGACCAGCGTCGGTATTACGCAAATGCCACCTGAGCTCAGAGCGATACTCAGCCAGGTGATAGCACAGGCTCAAGGCACTTGGAGCCAAGCCCGCCTGGTCACGCAGACAACCCTGGACGCGGTCCGGGCCGCCATTGGCCAACTGGCGCAGGCCAAGGGTAACCGCATACTGCTATTCGCATCGTCCGGATTTCTATCGGGCGATTTGGGACCGGAAGAACACCAAATCATGGACGAGGCGTTGAGGGCGGATGTGGTGATCGATTCTCTGGATTCTAAGGGCCTGTATGCCGAGCAGCCAGGTGGGCCACAGGGTGAACCATCGCACGCCTCTCCTTCCGGCCCAGGCTCCGAATTGGTCATGATGCATGACATGGAGTCGCTCGGCGACCAGCTCGAGAGCGAGGATTACGCCATGGCTGACTTCGCCGAAGGCACGGGTGGGCTTCTGTTCCGCAACAACAACGATCTCGATTTAGGATTCCGCGAACTCGGTCTTGCCCCTGCGTATGCCTACATGCTGGGATTCCGGCCGGACGAGGATGGCAAATACCATAAGATTAAGGTGAAGCTGAAGAACGGGAGCCACGACTTCATCCAGGCACGGCCCGGGTATTTCTCGCCGGCAGAGGAGGAGAAGGAACCAAAACGTCCGAGCGCGGGCGAGAACATTGACGCGGAAGTGCATGGCTTCGAGGAGAAGAGCGATTTTCCGCTGAGTGTGAACGCGAAGCCCACGAGCGACAAAGGAAAACGAGACATCAACGTCCAGATGCACGTGGACATCGCAAAGCTGCCGTTCGAGAAAGAGAAAGACCGGCACGACGAAAAACTCACGTTCGTCGCCGCGCTGTTTGACGCGCAGGGCAAATTCATAGTGGGCAAGGAAGCGGAAATGGACTTTGCTTTCAAACAGGATAGCTACGACAGGTTCTCGAAGAGCGGGATAACCGGGGCGATGTCTCTCGAGGCTCCTCCGGGCAACTACCGTCTGCGTGTAGTGGTCGAAGAAGCCGTGAAAGGTGAAATGAGCGCCACTAGCCAGAAGGTACAGATCCAATAGGGCTGCCGGCTACCCCCTCAGGCATCTCGTCTTACATCGGGCGTCACCATTTTGTGCCGACACTCTGTCTACTTACTAAATTAAAGGCTTCAGAAGTGCGAGCGTGCCCGCTTGACGCGCTATCCGGAAAGTTGAAATTCAGCGGATCAATTTCCATACGCCTTAGCTGAAAATACTCAGTAGCAACAAACCGGCTAAATGCGAAAACCAAGGGTAGGAGAGCGGCCCGCAGACTCTAGCTGGGCGCAACGGAAAAAGGAGGTGCCAACCATATAGCGGGCCCCAAAAATCGTGGACCAAATTTCGGCAAAGCGCGGAGCCGCGCGCGTGCGTTGACTTGAGGTACGGGCGCGCATAAGATGCAAACGCAGTAGTTAGCAATTCTTTGGGGGGATAAACATGGCTTCCAGGCGATGGCAACTGTTGACGGCGGCTCTGGCGTTGGCAGTTGTAGCGGTTATTTCGTTTTCGTTGCTGTTCCAGGGAGAGCGGGTAAACGCCGCAGCCCATCCGCGCGCGCGTGCGCAAGCCGCAGCCCAGAAGGATGCTCGTCTTGCCGGGGCCTATCGTTTCGAGCGTGGCCTCTGGACATATGTCCATTTGCAAGGCTCGCCGGAGCAGATTGGATATCAGCACGGCTATCTGCTTGCGCCGGAAATTAAAGACGCGTTCGCAGCAGTAAAGCTCGAAGATACGCACAATACCAAGCATGACTGGAATTTTTTCCACGATGCTGCGCAGAACGCGCTTTGGCCGCACATTCCTGCTGAATATCGCGCGGAACTCAAAGGCATTGTCGCCGGGCTGAATGCGCGCGGCGTGAAAATGGATTTGGACGACGTGGTGGCGCTGAACGCGTTCATGGAATTGCCGGATTATTACGCTCCGTGGTATGACAAGCATCACCAAGTAGCCGGAGCGCCTAGTCGGAAAGTCGAGGGACATTGCAGCGCGTTCGTGGCCACCGGTGACTGGACGAAAGATCACCAGATCGTCATGGGCCACAACAATTGGACGAGCTACCTCGAGGGCGAACGCTGGCGCATTATCTTCGATATCCAGCCGGAACATGGCTACCGCATGATCGGCGATGGATTTCCGGGAGTGATCGTGAGCGATGATGATTTCACCATCAATTCGGACGGGCTGATGGTGACAGAGACCACCATTTCCGATTTTCATGGCTGGAATCCCGACGGCATTCCGGAATTCGTGCGCGCCCGCGAGGCCATGCAATATGCCGGCTCGATTGATGAATACGAAAAAATTATGCTTAAAGGTAATAACGGCGGCTACGCGAATGATTGGCTAATCGGCGACCGCAAGACTGGAGAAATCGCGCGATTGGAACTCGGCCTGAGGGCCTACAAATTGTACCGCACGAAAAACGGCTACTTTGTAGGATCGAATTTCACCAGCGATCCGACGGTGACCAAGCTGGACACGACTTACAACGTCAACGATCCGACCATGTCGCCGAATGCGCGGCACGTGCGCTGGGACGAGCTGATGAAGCAATACAAGGGAAAAATTGATGTGCAGCTTGCGCAGAAATTCGAGGCCGATCATTATGACGCGTACACCCATAAAGAAGGCGCAGACGTGAGAACCCTCTGCGGCCACGAAGACGCTTCTCCTCTTGGCGACAAGGGCTGGGGAGAGAAGCCTTTTAATCCTGGCGGCGCGGTGCAAGGGAAAGTCACAGACAGCAACATGGCCGCGCATATGGAATTGATTGCGCGCGCAGGCCATCCCTGCGGAGAAAATTTCTACGCGAGGCCTTTTCTGAAAGCGCATCCGCAGTTCGATTGGCAGGCGCCAGTGCTGCATGACATGATCGCCGGCCCGTGGACGGAATTCCGCGCAGGCGAACATCCGCCGAGAGATCAATAAGATAGGTGCCTGAGCGAAAACCCGGGCAGAACAGTTTCTGCATGAACTAGTTTGTAGTCGTGCGCGCATCGTTCTGAGTTATACTGCACCTCAGCAAAGGCCCACCCAGTCCTTTTTAGCGCAACACTACTGCTGCAGTTGCAATTCTCTCGAACGAGGTGCTTTTTGTAGCGAGTCAATTTGAATTGTGACCGCGATTGTCACGGTTAATAGAATTCAAACTGACCCAGTGTCCTTTTTCCCAGCCGGAGATGTCATGGCTCTGATCGAAGCTCTTCTGCTGCTTTTAATTGTTTCCCGCGTTATCGGCGAAATCGTCGAACGGCTGGGGCAGCCGGCGATGATCGGAGAAATCGCCGCAGGCATACTGCTGGGCCCTTCCGTATTTGGATTAATTCATTTTACTCCCGACATTAGAGCCATCGCGGACCTTGGCGTTCTCCTCTTGGTGTTTCTTGTCGGCATGGAGATGGAACTCGATGCGCTGTGGAGAGCGTTCCGAGGGCGAGGAGCATGGGTAGGCGCCGCGGGATTTCTTGTGCCACTGGGGCTGGGTATTCTGATGGGGCGCGCCTTCGGCTTTGGGCCAACGCGCGCGCTTTTCATTGGGTTATGCATCGCCATCACTGCGCTTCCGGTGAGCGTGCGCATCCTGATGGATCTGGGAAAGCTGCAAACGGATATTGGACAGCGCATCATCTCCGCCGCGGTGGCGAACGATGTGGCTTCCATTCTTTTGCTGGGAATTATTCTCAACGTGAAGGGTGGCGGCACAAGCACGCGGAATCTTCTGATATCTATCGGATTGGCGCTGGTAAAAGCGGTTGTTTTTATGGCGGCAATCATCATTGTGTCGCGACTGATTAAGCGGTACACGCCCGGCCGTTTTCGCCGCTCGCGCAACTTGATTGATCCGTTGCTCGCGCGTCTGAGAGGCCGGGAATCGTTGTTCGCCATGGTGTTTTTGTTTGTCGTGGCATTCGCGAGCCTTTCCGAAATTCTAGGGCTGCATTTCATTGTCGGAGCGTTTTTTGGCTCGATGCTGTTGAGTTATGCGGTGCTGGGCAAGAAGAACTTTGAAGAAGTGCAGAAGACGGCGTCGAATGTGACCATGGGTTTTCTAGGACCAATTTTTTTCGCGGCAATTGGATTGGAATTTAACGCCTCGAGCCTGCGGGATTGGAAGTTGGTTGTGGCTGTTTTGCTGGTGGCGCTTGTCGGCAAAATCGCCGGCGGTTATCTAGGCGGTCGGTTCGCGGGGCTTGGCGGGCCGCAGAGCTGGGCGCTGGGCATTGGTCTGAACGGACGAGGCATCATGGAACTGGTGATCGCGAATATCGCTTTGGGTAATCGCTTCATTGACGAAGAGTTATTCACCGTGCTGGTTTTGATGGCGGTGGTGACAACCGCGGTTACGCCAGCGCTGCTGAAGCGTGCGTGGGCGCATTTGCCGGCAGAAGCATCCGAGGCGCATGCTGAAGACACGAGGCTTATCGCCGCAGCTGACCGGGAAGGAGCCGATTAGTCCGAGTTGAGTTTTTGAATTCTAATCCGAAAAACGAAGGATCGCTAATTCGGGCACTGAAGCGTCAATCGATTGCGTCTTTCTGCGGGCTTGATTCCTGGTTCACGCCTGCTGGGGATGGCTGAAGATCTGAGGGCTTGAGAATGCGGTCGTAAATCCACAAGCATAGCGCGGTAAACAGGCCGAAAACGGTCATAACCCACCAGACGCGCTGGGGCTGATGTTTCATGTCGCCGAAATGGTGAAGCAGCCGGCCCATGAACCACCCGCCCACAAGCGAGCCGATACCGATGGGCACAAATGCAAATCCCATGTAGGTGCCTTGCTGTCCGGGCGGCGCGAGACGCGAGACATATTCGTAATAGCGTGGAGAGAGGGTCATTTCGCCGAGGGCCACGACGAAGAGCGTCAGCACTGCAGCCCAAACCGAAGCGTGAAAACTGATAATCAGCCATGCCAGCGAAGTGATCACTGTGCCCAGGGTGATGGCGCGAAAGGAGCGCATCCAGCGTGTCAAGTAGCTGATGATGATTTGCAGGCAGATCACTGACAGGCCATCGGTGATGAGAATCATCTCCACGTTCGCGTGTGGGTCGATGTAGCCAGTGATGTAAAGCGGCAAGCCAATATAAACCTGCCAGTAGACGACCCAGTAGCCGGAAAAAATAATCAGAAAAAGCATGAAGCGCGGATTCGCCAGCACCGTGCCGAGATTTTTTGCCGTTTGCGCAAGGTTTTGCGTTTGGATTTCGCCTGAGGTTCGCGGCTCGCGAAAAAACAGCAGCACTGCAAAGAACATCGCAAACACGCAGAGCGCGGAAATCATAAAAACGCTGCGCACGCCGATGTGGCGATGCGCCAACGAAGCCATGAACGGCCCAGCTGCGCCGCCAACGTTTACGAGGGTGTAGTAAATGGAATAACCGATGGAGCGCACGTTTTCCTTGGAAGCGCGCGCCGTGCTGCCGACGACGGCGGGTTTCACCATGGAGATTCCCAGAGCGGGCAGCATCAAAATCATGAGAACGAGCCAGTACAGCGGGATGGCCCTGCGTACTGGGCCCATCCACGATGCTCCGACAGAGCCCAGCAAAAAGTAGGAGCAGGTAAGAATTAGATAAGCCGCAGAGAGGGCACGGCGAAATCCAAGGCGATCGGCCACGGCGCCGCCTACTATTGCCAAGAACCAAACCAGGCCGCCAAAAATGCCCGACAGAGTTCCGGTTTGCTCGACGGGGAAATGAAGGCTGGTGTGCAGGTAATTCGCGAGTGAGGCGAAAGCACCGTAGTAGGCGAGGCGCTCGAAAAGCTCGGTGATGTTCGCAACCCAAAAGGCGGGCGCGAATCCTTCGCGGATTTCTTTTATGCGCTCAGCGAATGCCACCGTTTGTCCCGGTTGTAGAAGTTGGCCGTTTTGGTCAGCGGCGCGATTGTAGCGGAACGCAGCAGTTCCCGCGATTGGTTTTTGTAGCGCATCGCAAAGCGCCAGGAGTTCTTCCTAAAGGTGCGTTTCGGCCGGCAACGGGCCAGTTTGAATTTTGACTCCTTGTGTCACGATCAAGAAAATTCAAACCGACCGCTACCTTTCGGCCAGTTGCTTCCAGCGAAACGCGGGGTGTGTTACATTTCTTGTTTGGCTAACGTTCCGCATATCGCTGGCGATAATTTCCTCCGTCGAAGGCGAATCCATACATGAAGGCATTGCGCAAAGTGCGTCCTGAGCAGGGCGCGCAGCTCGAATCTGTTTCGCTTCCGACGTTTGGCGCTGCGGACGTGCTGGTGCGCGTGCGCATGGCATCGATCTGCGGAACGGACCTGCACATTTATCACTGGGACAAATGGTCGGCGTCGCGCCTTCGCCCACCAATGACTTTTGGGCACGAATTCTGCGGCACAGTGGAAACAATCGGCGCGGAAGTGGAATCGGTGAAGCCGGGAGATTTTGTCAGCGCGGAAATGCACGTGAATTGCGGGCACTGCCGGGCGTGCCGCGCGGGGCAGCCGCATCTTTGCCGCAACGTGAAAATCATCGGCATCGATGCGGACGGATGCTTTGCGGAATTCGTGCGCATACCGGCGCGCAACTTATGGAAAATCGATCCAGCGATTCCGGAGCATTATGCGGCGGTGCTGGACCCGCTTGGGAACGCGGTACACACAGTGCTGGCGGGAGAAATTGCCGGACAAATGGTTGCAGTGACGGGATGCGGGCCGATTGGACTGATGGCGATTGCGGTGGCGCGCGCGTGCGGCTGCTCGACGATTTTTGCGACGGAGGTGAACGCGCATCGGCGCGCGCTGGCGAAGCAAATGGGCGCGGATGAAGTTTTCGATCCGCTTGCGGGCGATCCTGTAATGCGGGTGTTGGAAGCAACCGGCGGCGATGGCGTGGACGTGCTGCTGGAGATGAGCGGAAATTCTGCGGGGATTCGCCAGGGTTTTCAAATGCTGCGCCAGGGCGGGCGCGCCTCTCTGCTGGGAATTCCGAGTGAGCCGGTGACGCTCGATTTGGTGAGCGATGTGATCTTCAAGGGCGCGAGGGTGCAGGGAATTTACGGACGCAAAATGTTCGAAACCTGGGAGCAGATGACTTCGCTGCTCAAGGCTGGCCGCCTGAATCTCGATCCGCTCTTCCACGAACGCCTGCCCCTCGACCGGTTCGCCGACGCGTTCAAGCTCCTCGAAACCGGCCAGGCCGGCAAAATCCTCTTTTACCCCAACGGCTCAAAATAAGATTACGTTGAGAGTCCTCTGACTTGCTATGTGGTCCTTTGATCCTTTTTTCCGGGATTTTTCCGTATAACTGTCCAATATTCTAAACGGACATCATCATCTATCGGCGTCGGCCGTGGCCCGTAGAGTCCGTCGGCTCCGTCTGTTCTCGGACCTGAAATCCAATACTCTTCGTGCGTCTCAACGTCGAAATAGTTCGCTTTGAAACCCCTGCCCCTCAAACTTTGAAACGCTTTCCCTTTATAGTAGAGGGTCTTGCGTGTTCTGTTGAACGTGACGCGCCCGATGCGAGCCGGGCCGATCAGGCCTTTCTCGCCGGGGAGTCCTGCGGATTTGTTCTCGATGTACATAATGCGATTTCGCGGCGTTCGTGAGGCTTTTTCGCGATCTGTGGAGTGGAAACCTTTGACTGCCAGGGCGTGAATCTCCTCGCGCATGACCCGGGCGTCTTTGTCCGGTAGGTTCTCGAGGTGCGCCTTAAGAATGCGAGCCGCTTTCGCAGCGGCAAAGTCTGGCTTGCTCTTCTTGTGGGGCATAAAACAAGAATACTGTTTTAAGAGTTTCCGGCGCAACACCGTTCACTGCATATTGGTCGCGCCAATAACGATGCGTCTGCTTTGCTTCTCGTTCTGAAGCTCCCGCTGGCCTATAATGCTTCTTTGCGTTGCACGCTTTTCTCTTGTAAGGAGGAATCATGGCCACACCGTCGCCCATCACCACCACGCGCCCGCAGACGCGCTATCTGCACGACGCGATGGAAGACCTCGAAAAGCAGCATCTGCATTATCGCCTGCGCATTCTCGAAGGCGAGCAAAAGCCCATCGCCGTCGTCGACGGCAAGGAAGTCATCAATCTCAGCTCCAACAATTATCTTGGCCTCACCACCCATCCGAAACTCCGCCGCGCCGCGATTGACGCCATTCGCAAATACGGCGTCGGCTCCGGCGCCGTTCGCACCATCGTCGGCACCATGAAAATTCACATGGACCTCGAAGAGCAAATCGCAACATTCAAAGGAACAGAGGCGTGCGTGGTCTTTCAATCTGGATTCACAGCGAATTCCGGCACCGTTTCCGCCATCCTCGGCAAAGAAGACCTCATCATTTCCGACGAATTGAATCACGCCTCGATCATCGACGGCTGCCGCCTCTCCAAGGCCACCATAAAAGTTTTCAAGCACAAAGACCTCGCCGATTGCGAGCGCATCCTCGAAGAAACAAAAGACTGGAACGGCCACAAACTGCTTATCACCGACGGAGTGTTTTCCATGGAAGGCGACATCGCTCCGCTGCCGCAACTTTGCGACCTCGCCGAAAAATATAATTGCATCATGATGGTGGACGACGCGCATTCCTCCGGCGTCCTGGGACGCAACGGACGCGGCACCGTCGACCATCTCGGCTGCCACGGGCGCGTGGACATTCAAGTCGGCACGCTGAGCAAAGCCATCGGTTCAATCGGCGGATATGTTTGCGGTTCGCGCGACCTCATCGATTTTCTCTATCATCGCGGACGCCCGTTTCTATTTTCCACTTCGCATCCGCCGTCAGTAACGGCGACGTGCCAGGCCGCTTTCGAGCTGCTCGATTCCGAAGCCGGCGAAAAACTCATCAAGCGTTTGTGGAGCAATACGAAATTTTTCAAGCGCCGCCTGAAGAAACTGGGCTTCGACACGGGTAAAAGTGAGACTCCCATCACACCGATCATGGTCGGTGATGCGGCCAAGGCTTTTGAATTCTCGCGGCAACTTTTTGACGAAGGGGTGCTGGCGCTGGCGATTGGATATCCGACGGTTCCGGAAGGAAAGGCGCGCTTGCGCACGATTGTGACCGCGACCCACAAGCGGGCTGACCTGGAACGTGGGCTGGAAATTTTCGAGCGCGTCGGCAAGAAACTGGAAGTGATCTGACGCGAACACGGCGGACTACGGCGTCCCGCCTCACATTTTGTTCGGCGATTGTAATATGGCATCATGGGATGGTCTGCCCGCCCGACGATGTGTCAGAGGATGTGGAGTGATGAAAACCGCAGACAAAAGAGATTCACAGAAATCCGCGAAGCAGCGTGTCCCTCCCGAAGAAACGCGCAAGGAACGGCAAAAGACGGACAATTCTGTGGATGAAGCCTCCCGCGAATCCTTTCCGGCGAGTGATTCCCCCGCGTGGTCCGTGCCAGTGAAACGCAAGAAGCGCTGAGAGTTGCCGAACAGGCACTACCCGCTCTTTTACCGGTCCAGAATCGTGAAAAACAGTTGTGTAGGTGTCCTCTGTGCGTCTGGCGGCCCGTTAACTCTTTATCTATAGGGCCAGGACAAGACAGTTCCCATGCCGATGGAATAAGGGGAGGATAGGTACTATAACCTCCTCCCAACCAGCATTATTGCGGCGAGGAAAATGGGGAAGCGTCCATGAGTCAACACCGTTACTTGGGGACTTGGGGCCTAGTTCTTGCCATCGTCTTTGTCCTGGCTGGTTGCAGCCATCCTGTATATCCGACCAACGGGGGTGGCGGCGGGACAACGACTTCGCCCGTGATTTTAACGGTGCATGATACCCCAGCGACTGGCATAACCATAACTTCGTTTGAAGTGACGATTACGGGCGCGTCTCTGACGCCAACCAGCGGAGCGCCGGTTTCCTTGCTTTCCACGCCAGTAACGCTGGAGCTCACGCAGTTGCAGGCGAACTCGGCCTTCCTTTCGAGTACCAGCGTGAAAACGGGCTCATATAGCAGCCTGACGGTGACCTTTGCGAACCCGCAGTTCACGTTCGTCAACGACACGGGAGGAAGCGTAACTATCGGCGCCAATACGTGCGCTGCAGGCGCGTCGTGCGTAGTCACGCCGACGATTACCGGCGCTTCCACAATGACTTTCAGCAGCACTCCTTTTCCGCTGACGGTGGGACAATCCCAGGTAAACCTGCTAGAGATGGACTTGAATCTGAACAACATCGTTCAGTCTGATTTCAGCGTGAGTTTTGGTGCAACCGGCGCGGGCACCGTAACGAATACACCGAAAAGCGTTAGCGGGACACCCAGCACGGTTGGTAGTCTCGCGATGAATGGCAGCGTGACATCGGTGGGCAGCAACAATTTTAAGTTTGCGCCGTCAACTGGCCAGGCGGCTTTCACTATCGCGGTGAATAGCTCGACGGCATTCATCTTCGGGTCGACATGCAGCGCGAACAACTTTACGTGCGTCACGAGCGGCGAGCTTGTGAATATTCAGGCGAATGTTCTTTCCGACGGCTCACTCGTGGCCAGCACTATCCTGTTCGATGACGCTTCTGGCACGCAACAATTGACCGGCGAGATTGTGGCGCTTAATGGCACGCCCCCGACTAGTTTCACCATGGTAGTTCACAACGAAGTGCCGAGCCTTTCCAATGCGTCCATCGGGACGCCCATTACGGTGACCGTCGGAAGCAATATAAGCTTTGGAGTCAACAACTTCTTCCAGCTTCCCAGCGGATTTTTCTCTTTTGCCTCCCCTTCAGATCTGTTAGTGGGGCAGGAAGTGGAAGCGCGGTTATCGGGCACGTTCAGTGCTGGCCCGCCGGCAGCATTTACGACCGACCGCATCATGCTGGATCCCAGCCAGCTCACCGCCACGGTGTCAACCGTCGACCCAGGAAACCTGAGTTTCTTTGTGAACGGCCTTCCGTCGCTATTCACTTCGAATCCGACAGGCAGTATTCTCCAAATCCAAGTTTTAACTGGCACCAACACCGATTTTCAGACACCGAGCAGCAGTTTTAGTGACGTAACCAGCACCAAGGTTTTCGCGGTAGGAGGTTTTCTGTTCAATACCACGCCTTCTCCGTCGATAACCGCAGTCGTTGTTCGCGGACCTGAATAAGCGCTGGGGAAATGCACGCCCAAGAGACAGCAGGGCTGGCAGGACCGCGATGCGTCCAGCTCTCATGCTTCTGACTGCGGCATGCCGGGATGCTCTAAGCGGCTGCAGGCACCGGAATCGCGGTGGGCCTTCGCAAATGGCCGTAAAGCGCGATGGCGATTGCTCCCAGCCCCCACCACAGAACCACAAGCTTGACAAGGAAGCCCACGTGATAAGGAATCAGTTCGAGAGCGTGGAGGATTGCGAGTCCAAGGGCCAAGCGCCCGAGCAGCGCGCCTGTTCCCAGGGAATGCCCGAGAAGTATCTCTCCGAGCCAAGTGGCCACGAAAACTTGCGCGGCATATAGCGCGATCAGCCAGAACAGCAGCGTGGTGATTGCCACGCCTATTCCCACTATGGTGAAGCACACAATGGCAGCCACGATGGGCGTGGCAAACATGAATAGCGCGCCAAAGCCGAGAGACGGTAAGAATTTCCTGCTGGAGCGCAGGCCGTCATTGAAAAATCCCGGGGTGAGCAGCAGCAACACTAAACCGAACAAAAATGCCGCGCCCCAAAACAGGGCATGATGCCACCAGTAGCGCCAGGAGGCATAATTCGGAGTGCGCCGGCGCAACGTGAACGCAATGGGGCTGGCGAGGTTCGCGCCTGGCTCAACAACCGCCTGGTGATTGCCTTCGTAACTTGTGTGACCCGTGATGGTGGCTTGGGAGCCGATGCGCAAGTTGTTGCTACGCACGTGAGCATCTCCGTCGATCTGGCCATCGATTATTGTATCGCCTGTAAGAGCCATCAACCCGCGCGACGCCTTTCCGTCAAGTTCGACCGTGCCGCCTAGCGCGATAACCTCTCCGCCGACGCGTCCCTTGGAATCGACTTCGATGGTGCCACCCTCAGAAGTCACATTTTTCCCAACAGTTCCGGAGATCCACAGAGTGCTGCTGCCCGACCTAACGTTTCCGTCTACTTGACCGTCAATTCGTACTTCCTTCGCAAAAGAAATGACGTCTCCGGTTACATGCCCAGTGACCTCCACGGCATTGCTAAAGGCGATCACGTCGCCGTCAACCGTGCCGTTTATGCGAGTGCTTTCTCCAAAAACGATGAGATTATCATTCACCGTCTGGCCGGCGGGAAGCTCGTAAGATGGATTCTTGGGAGTGCCGCGGAAGACCTTTGCAGCGTTCGCCCGCTGCGGCGTTGCGAAGAGCAATGCGATGGTGAAAAAACTAGCCAGGACCATGCTGACGGTGGCTCCGCGGCGCCAGAACCTCACCAGCAGAACAAACATCAGGATTGCAAACATGGTCGCCGCGAAAAATCCGAAGAAACTGAGCACGTTGGACCATCCTTTCCAAAACGCGCCGCTGAAAAAGAGCATCGTCATCAGATTGCCTCCGGTGAATCCCGCTTGGTTAAGCTGCTGCTCGAAAGGCTCAATCATCCCGTTCCATACTGTCAAAGTGCCCGCAACAGCAAATCCCAGAGCCGTCACCCAGCCCCACGGCACATTGGCGCGTCGGGCAGGGGCCATAAATTGCGCCGGCACTGGGTCTTTCTCTTGCAAACTTTGCTCGAGCCACAGCGTTTCTTTTTTCAGAGATTCGAGTAGCTCGCGGCAGTCGGCGCAGTCTTTTGTGTGCACCAAAACTTCGGAAGCCTGAGCACGCTCGAGCTGCCCATCGAGGTACAAAAATGCGGTCATTTCGTCGAAGTGATTCATGGTTTAGTCCCAGTGGCCGAGTGGCGCAGACCCGCGGCGCCTCGTTCCATGACTTCGCGCAACTGATGGCGGGCGCGCAGCAATAGCACACCTACAAAGGCGCGGCGCACGCCAAGCGTTTCAGCAATTTCGTCATAGCTCATTTCCGAGTAATAGCGCAGGGTCAGGGCCATGCGCGTGCGGCTCGGCAATTGCTCCAAGGCTTTGCGCACCTCTTCGCGCGATTTTTCGGCGATGAGCTTTTCAAGCTGGCTCGGATCCGCATGCTCGAGCGGCATGGTTTCGATGTCGCCAGTTTCCAAATCCTGGCGAACGCGGCGGCGGCGCAGCAAATCCCAGCAATGATTGGCGGCCACGCGATAAAGCCAGGCGTTGAACGGGCGCGAGGCGTCGTATTGTTCGAGCTTGCTGCGCACTTTCAGAAAAACCTCTGATGTGGCATCCTCCGCGTCTTCTCGCGAAGGCATGGCGCGGCGGCAAAAGCGGAAAATTCCGGGCGCGAACTGCGTATAGATTTCCGCCCAGGCATCGTGGTTTCCGTCGCGCGCTCGAGCAACAAGCTCCGCCAAGCCTGTTTGCCTGGCGTCCGGTTTGGGCTTGTCCACATCCATATAGTTCTACGTGCCAGGGCGGTGCAAAATTACAGCCATTCCGGCGCAATTTGGTAGCCAGGCGCTCGAATGGCACTCGAGGCCTATTCCGCTTCCGCTGCGGCTTATTGCTTTGGCTTCAGCTTTAGCCGGGGCTTGTTTTCCTCCAGGAAAGCGCGCAGGCCATCGGCGCTGTCAAGCAGGCGAATCCACTGCTCGTAGTAGAGTGTGACCGGGAAGCGGCCTAAACCGTAGACGCTCACGCCGCCCTTTTCGCCCACTCTGAATTCCAGAGAGCCGCGCTTCCTTGAGCCCGCCTGCTTTTCCAGGTCTGCGATGCGAGCTAGCAGTTCTTCACGAGTTTCTTCAGCCATTGCTACGCTCCTTATGATTCGTTTCCCGCATAATTGCACGCATAGTGCGCTTCGGCAAGCGAAGCGCTCTCTTGTTATACTGGATATCTTGCCCTGAACTGTCAGGGTAATCTATGGCTCCCTCAACACGCAAAAAACTTTTCCTTGTGGACGCGATGGGTTACATCTTCCGCGCCTACCACGCGCCGATGGAGCGCCTGCAAACGCGCGCCGGGGTGCCTACGAAAGTGCCGTATCTTTTCGCGACGATGATGCGGCGGCTGCTGGAAAGCAAAACGCTCAAGCCGGATTACCTCGCGATAGTTTACGACGTGCTCGCGCCCACTTTTCGCGACAAGCTATTCGCGCAGTACAAAGCGCAGCGTCCACCGATGCCGGATGATTTGGCGATCCAGCTTCCGTTTGTGCGGCGATATTGTGAGGCGATGAGGTTTCCGATTATCGAGCTGACGGGGTATGAAGCGGACGACGTGATTGCATCGCTGGCGCGGCAGGCGACGACGCAGGGTATGGAGACTTATATCGTCACCGCGGACAAAGACCTGATGCAACTGGTCGGCGGGCCGGTACGAATTTTCAATCCGACCAAAGGCGACTTGCTGATAGACGAAAAAAAAGTCGAGGAGCTGATGGGCGTACCGCCAGCGAAAGTCGCGGACGTGATGGCGTTGATGGGCGACACCATCGACAACATTCCGGGGGCGCGCGATCCCAATGACAAGCCTGCGCCGGGAGAGCGGCGTAAGGCCGGAATTGGCGAAGTTGGCGCGCGCATGCTGATTCAGGAATTTGGCAGCGCCGAAGAGGCAATTCGCCGCGCCAGCGAAGTGAAACGCGCGAGCTATCGCGAAGCTCTGGAAAAATGCGGAGAATTCGTGCGGCTCAGCAAGCAATTGGCGCAAATTCCTACCGATGCTCCGGTGGAACTGCAGCCGGGAGAGATGCTTTTGCAGCAGCCGGATGTGGGCGCGCTGCGAGAGCTTTTTGGAGAACTGGGATTCACTTCGTTGCTGAAAACTCTTCCGGCGTCGACGCTGAGCGAGAAAACAGATTACGCAAGTTTTGCCTCTGTGAACGAGTTGCGCGAATTTCTGGCAAATTTGCCGCGCGAACTGGAAGTCGCCATGTGGCTCGCGACGGACGCCGTCGGCGAGGATGAAGAATGCTATGGCTGCCGGGTGCGCGCGATTGAAGTTTCGAATCGCGCTGGATTTGCGCGCGTCTGCGGGAATGACGACAACGATTCGGCGCTGGCAGCGATAGACGACTGGCTCGCCGATAAAGAGCGAGCAAAAATCGTGCACAACCCAAAAACGTTCGAGCTTTTCGCAATTTCCGATGCGGAAGCGAAAAAACAGCGCAACGTCGCCGGAATTCGGCACGCTACGATGCTGTATTCCTATCTGTTGCGGCCGACGACGGCAAACCATTCGTTTCCCGAAGTTGTGCTGCGGCATCTGAACGTGACGCTCTCCGGCGCTCCCGGCGAACATGCGGATTTTCTGATACGGCTTGCGCCCATGATGCGCGCAGAACTTGCAAGCGAGAATCTCGCTCTGGTTTACGAGAAAATTGACCTGCCGCTGGCCGCTGTGCTTTCACGCATCGAGCTCGCCGGAGTCTGCATTCACCCCAAGACACTTAAGACAATTTCGGCGACTCTGGAAGAGGAAATTGCGGGCTTTGAAAAACGCATTTACGAGCTTGCCGAATTCGAATTCAATATTAATTCGCCGGCGCAGCTTGCCGAAGTGCTCTACGACAAACTGAATTTGACATTGCCCCGGCGCACGCGGGGCAAACCGCGCTCGACCGGCGCGGAAATTCTCAACGAATTGTCGGTGTTGCACGAATTGCCGCGGCTGATCATCGAATATCGCGAACTCGCCAAGCTGAAATCGACGTACGCGGACGTGCTGCACGAGCTCATTTCACCTCACACCGGGCGCTTGCACACACAGATCAGCCAGACCGGGACGGCGACCGGGCGGCTCAGCTCGTCGAATCCCAATCTGCAAAATATTCCCATCCGCACAAAGCTGGGCCGAGAAATTCGCGCCGCGTTTGTCGCTGAACCTGGCAACACGCTTTTTTCCGCGGACTATTCGCAAATTGAATTGCGCATTCTCGCGCACTTTTCCGAGGATGCCGTGCTGGTGGAAGCGTTTCAGCGCGGTGAAGACATCCATTCGCGCACGGCGCAGGAAGTTTTTGGCGTAGCGCCGTTCGCGCAGACCGCTGAACATCGCCGCGCCGCGAAGGTAATCAATTTTGGCATCATTTACGGATTGTCGGCGTTTGGCCTGGCGCAGAATCTGCAAATCGATCAGAAAGAGGCGGCCAAATTCATCGCCGCGTATTTTGAACGCTACAGCGGCGTGAAGAAATACCTCGAGCGCCAGGTCGCAGAGACGCGCAGGACTGGTATTACGCGCACTATGTTTGGCCGCCTCCGGCCGATTCCGGAAATCAATTCTCCGCAGGCAAATTTGAGGAATTTTGCCGAGCGCACCGCCATGAACACGCCGCTGCAGGGCACCGCCGCAGATTTGATCAAACTGGCGATGATTGATATTGCCAGACGGCTGCATGCGGAAAATTTTCGGACGCGGATGATCTTGCAAGTGCATGACGAACTGCTTTTCGAAGGGCCGCACGATGAAATTCCGAGGCTCGCTCCTATGGTGAAGCAGGCGATGGAGCAGGTACATGCGCTGCGCGTGCCGCTGCTTGTGGACGTTAAATGCGGGCCGAACTGGCGCGATATGAAGCCCTTGGATATGCGATAATTTTGAAAGAAATCGAATCGGAGGCAGAAAAATGGCGCATGTACATTCCCCGGGGTTTCTGAAAATCGTGAATGAATCGAAAGCCCGCGTCAAAGAGGCCGACTTTCGCGAAATTAAAAAGCGCCTCGATGCAGGAGAAAAGATGATCCTCGTGGACACGCGCGAAGATAATGAATGGGACCGCGGCCATCTTCCCAATGCGATTCATCTGAGCAAAGGGATCATCGAACGCGATATCGAAAGTACGATTCCAGACAAAAATGCGCCACTGGTGCTGTATTGCGGCGGCGGGTTCCGTTCCGCGCTCGCGGCAGACAATTTGCAGAAAATGGGCTACAAGAACGTAATCTCAATGGATGGCGGCTGGCGCGGCTGGACCGAAGCCGGGTTTCCAACCACAAAGGACTAAACTATAGGGTGCGCGCTTCAGACCTGATTCTCTTGGTATTCATCGTCATCGCTTTTGCTCTCTACGGAAGAAAGAATTGGAAACGCACGGCGATTTACGTTCTCCTCGGGACGATGATTGCCGATTTCGCAGCGGCAATCACTGTAGCCGCCCTCTATCATTTTTATCCAGCTGGTCCTTGACCGTATCATCCCATGGGCTACTCCATTAGGCGCCGCTGTTGGCGGCATCTACGGCCTCTCGATCAAACGGAGCCGCTTCGACAAGGCAGTTGGAATCTGCGACGAGTCTGATCGCGGAGCGCGGTGAGCACAGAGTCTAGAGTGGCTGGGGCGGTTGGATTCGAACCAACACCGTCTGCATTAACAGTGCAGCGTCCTACCGATTGGACCACGCCCCAAACGTGATCTGCGGGAGCACAAGCATTTTATAGGATTTGCAAAGGGTTGTGCGGCCTACCATCCCGGCGCGTCTCTTCAGCTCCGACCCTTCAGTCCGAATTCCGAGTCGAGACGCACCCCCGCCGCTTAGAGGGTAGGTATCGTGGAGGTTCCGGCGGGAATGAGTGGGGGAAGGAAGCCGGCCCAGCCCTCAATCCCCTAAAGGGATTCTCGGCTTGTCTTCCCCCTACGCAGAACCTAGTCGCAACTGGAAAGCCACTGCTAAAGTCTGTAGTATCTGAAGTTTATTTGCAATAGTACTGGTAAAAATGACATGCGCGCCGTAAATTGTTCCTCAGTTGGTGAAAGTTTCATAAAAACATACGGTAACGTATTGTAATCCGCGGGGTCCATCGCTCAATGCGACATTTCACGCGCCGGGCTTTTTTCTAGACTTGCTGCGAGTCTTGCGAATCTTCTTCATTTCGTCTCTGATTTTTGCCGAGAGGCCTTTCTTCTCCTTCGGTGCAACTGCCGTTTTTTCAAGCTCCTCCAACAACTCACTGAGAGCGTCCCCGGCCTCGATGGGAATGTTCGCAATTCCCTCCGCAATTTCGAGCGCCACTTGGTCGAACCGTGACCTTCTTTCCTTGTTTTTCTTGCGCGACGGCATAGCCGCATGGTGCCACAGGGTCATTCTGTGCGCAATACAGCCATGTCGATTTCTGCGGCAGGAGGCCGGGTATCAGTTTGAGCTTGTCACGACGAAGAAATTCAACCCGTCCCATCGGCACCAACGGAGCGCGCTTGACCCAGCGTCGCTGCGCTTGCTATGTTGATGGATTAAGTTGGGCGTATTGTCCGCAGTGAGCGGCAGTGCACCCGTACATTCTCCGGCAAATATGGCCCTTCAGAAAATCGTCATTCGCGGCGCACGGCAGCACAACCTGAAAAACATCAGCCTGGAGATTCCGCGAAATTCGCTGACAGTCATCACCGGGCTTTCCGGCTCAGGCAAATCTTCGCTGGCATTCGACACGCTCTACGCAGAAGGCCAGCGCCGGTACGTCGAATCGCTCTCCGCCTACGCGCGGCAGTTTCTCGATCAAATGGAACGTCCCGAGGTGGATTCCGTGGAGGGGCTTTCGCCATCCATCGCCATCGAGCAGAAGACCACGACGCGGTCGCCGCGTTCGACGGTCGGCACCATTACGGAAATTTACGATTATCTGCGGGTCATCTACAGCTCGATTGGCGCGGCGCATTGCCCGAACTGCGGCAGGCTGATCGCTCGGCAGTCCACCGAGCAAATCGTTCAATCTGTGCTCGCGTTGAAACCTGACGAACGCATCATGGTCCTGGCACCGGTGGTGCGCGGGCGCAAAGGCGAATATAAAAAAGAATTCGAGAAGTTTGCGCGTGCGGGCTTCATTCGCGCACGTGTCGACGGCGAACTGGTCAGCCTCGACGAGCCTCCCGCGCTGGATCGCCGGCGTAATCATACGATTGAGATCGTCGTCGACCGGCTGCTCATCAAGGAAGGAATTGCCAAACGCCTGGAGCAGTCCATCGAAACCGCGACGAAGTTGACCAGCGGACTTGTGACCATCGCGGTTGTTGGCGGCGGAGAGCGCATGTATTCGGAGAAATTGGCCTGCGCTGATTGCGGCATTTCGATTCCAGAAATCGAGCCGCGCTCGTTCAGTTTCAATTCCCCTTATGGCGCATGTCCGGAATGCCACGGGCTGGGCGCGAAATTCAATTTCGATCCGGCAAAAGTCATCACGGATTGGTCGAAGCCGCTTTTTCAGGGCGGACTGGGTCCTGGCGGCGGTTCTACTTCTTTGCAGCGCACCCTAAAGATTGCCGCATTGGCTCACCGATTCGACCTCGATGCGCCTTTCGAGAGCCTGCCGCGGCGCGTGCAAAATTTGATTCTTTACGGCAATCCGGCGAACGGGCGGCCAACAAAAGGGCTGAACTTCAAAGGAGTCATCGACCATCTTGAGCGCAATCTCGAAGAGACCGCTTCCGACGAATATCGCGAATACCTGACGCAGTACATGTCGCCGACGCCGTGCGCAGCGTGCGGGCAGAAGCGTTTGCGGCCGGAGAGCCTTGCCGTCAAGGTGGGCGATTATTCGATTGCGGACTTCACGGCGCTGTCGCTCGGGGATGCACGCGCAGCGGTGGACAAAATTCTGAGAGGGCTGACGGCGCGGCAACTTGCGATTGCGGGACGGCCATTGGGTGAAGTTGCCGAGCGGCTGGATTTCCTGCTCGCCGTTGGACTCAGTTACCTCACTCTGGATCGTTCTGCGGCTACGCTATCCGGCGGCGAGGCCCAGCGTATTCGCCTGGCGACGCAAATCGGCTCGCGGTTGCGCGGCGTTTTGTATGTGCTCGATGAACCGTCGATTGGTCTGCACGCGCGCGACAACGACCGGCTGCTCGGCACGCTTGAAACGCTGCGCGATTTGGGCAATACGGTTTTGGTGGTCGAGCACGACGAAGAAACGATTCGCCGCGCGAATTTTGTTGTGGACCTCGGGCCGGGCGCTGGGAAAGCGGGCGGACATATTGTGGCTACCGGCGAGGCTTCGGAAATTGCGGCGAATCCGAATTCGTTGACCGGCCATTACCTTTCCGGCAGCTTGAAAATTCCGGTGCCGGCGCAGCGGCGCAAGCCTAACGGCAAATCGCTGAAGATTCTGGGCGCGCAGGCAAATAATTTGAAAAACATCGACGTGGAATTTCCGCTGGGCTTGCTGACGGTGGTTACAGGCGTCTCCGGCTCCGGGAAGTCCACGCTGGTGAACGACATTCTGTATCGCGCGCTGGCACAGAAGCTCTATCGTTCGAGCGAAACGCCGGGCGAGCATCGCGCGATTCTCGGGCTGGAGCATCTCGACAAAGTCGTCGAAATTGATCAGGCGCCTATCGGGCGCACGCCGCGCTCGAATCCTGCGACGTACACGGGAGTTTTCACGCCGATTCGCGAACTTTTCGCGATGCTGCCGGAGTCGCGTGAACGCGGGTACCGTCCCGGGCGTTTCAGCTTCAATGTGAAGGGCGGGCGCTGCGAAGCGTGCCAGGGCGACGGGCTGCGGCGCATCGAAATGAATTTTTTGCCGGACGTTTACGTCACCTGCGAGGTTTGCCGCGGGCGGCGCTACAATGCGGAGACGCTTTCGGTGCGCTACAAAGGCTATTCGATTTCCGACCTGCTGGAAATGCCTATCGAGGATGCGCTGCCCGTGCTCGAAAACATTCCGCAAATCAAGCAGAAGCTGCAAACGATGGTGGATGTGGGGCTGGGCTATGTGCAGCTCGGACAATCCGCCACGACACTTTCGGGAGGCGAAGCGCAACGGACCAAGCTCGCGCGCGAGTTGTCGCGGCGGCAGACGGGGCGCACGCTGTACATTCTGGACGAGCCGACGACCGGACTGCACTTCGACGACGTGAAAAAGCTGCTAGACGTGCTGAATCGACTGGTGGATTTGGGCAATACCATCATCATCATCGAACACCATCTGGACGTCATCAAGCAGGCTGACTGGCTGATCGATCTTGGCCCGGAAGGCGGCACGGAGGGCGGGCGCATCGTGGCGCAGGGCACGCCCGAGCAGGTCGCGCGCAGCAAAAAATCCTATACTGGCGCCGCCCTCGCGCCGACCCTCAACGGCACAAACGGCAAGGCCACAACAGGCAAATGATTCCGTGAGAGCAGGCGAGGTTTCTGGGTTAGAATCACTGCTTAGTTGAAGTGACGGTGGATTGAATTTGCCGCGCAAATCTTCGAGCATCTACAAGATTCATCCGCTCAATTTTCAGGGTCTGCGCACGTATCCGCTGGCGTCGCGGCCCAGCAAGGTGAGCATCGGGCAGTTCGGCAAAGCGCACCGGCAGGGTGCGTCATTCGCGGAATTTCTGGATTCGCTGCCGCGCATCCTTGCCGCCGAAGATCTTCGTTTCATCGCGCAGGCCATTCTGCAGGCGCGCGCGAATCTCCGCACAATTCTCTGGGGCATGGGCGGGCACGTTATCAAGGTCGGCCTTGGGCCAGTGCTGATTGGTCTGCTGCGGCGCGGATTCGTCAGCGGAATCGCAATGAACGGCTCGGCGATGATTCATGATTTCGAGATCGCCATGGTTGGGGGCACGTCCGAAGACGTGGAAGCGGTGCTCGGCGAAGGAAAATTCGGCATGGCGGAAGAAACGGGCCGCGTGATTAACGAAATGGCTGGACTGGCGCGGCGTTCTGGCATTGGTCTCGGTGAAGCTGCTGGAAAAATGCTCAGCGATAAAAAAACTCGCGCGAAGCATCTGGATCAGAGCGTTTTGGCGGCCGCGTATCATGCCGGAATCCCTGTGACCGTGCATCTCGCCATCGGCGCGGACATCACGCACATTCACCGCACCGCTTCGGGGGAGAATCTCGGCGCAGCCACGCATCGCGACTTCCAACTATTTTGCGCGCTGGTGCGGGAAATGCATCCCGGCGGCGTTTACCTGAATTGGGGCTCGGCGGTGATTTTGCCGGAGGTTTTTCTGAAGGCGGTGACAGTCGCGCGCAATCTGGGCACGCCGCTGCGGCCGATTACCACAGCGAATTTCGATTTCCTGCAGCATTATCGGCCGCTGCAAAACGTTGTGAAGCGCCCCACATCTAGCGTGTCCGGCAAAAGCGGCGATGACGAGGCGGAAAAATCGCGCGGCTATTCGCTGACCGGCCACCACGAAATTCTGATGCCGCTTCTCGCCGCAGCGCTTATCGAAGCCGATGAGCCTGCAGCCAGCAAGGAGACGGCGCATGCGTCAAAACCATCCTACCGCCAGCGGCACAAGCGAACGCGATGACTCTTTCCGAGCCTGATAGTCCACTTCCCCCCAGCGAAATGCAAACGTTGGAATCCGGCGGCACGGACGCGCCGGAAATTCATCCGGCTGGGCCGCCGGCACAGGATGAACATGTGCCGGAGGACATTCGCGTGCCGTGGGGCGGCGGCGAATTGCTGCTGCTTCTGGGATTCGCTATTGGCAGTCTGTTTTTTCTGGAAATCATCCTCGAACTTTTCCTGCTCGGTCACTATCACATGAACCGCGAGCAGCTCCTGGATCTTCTGAAAACCAACGCAGGCGTTGCTGTGGGTTTTCAGGCTTTCTGGTCGGGCATAATTTTTCTATTTCTTTTTCTGATGATTCGCCAGTACAACCACTCGCCATTTTGGTCATCGCTGCACTGGCGCGCTTTGCGCCCGCGAAGCAGGCCCGCGGGCCTTGTGTATTTCAGCTGCATCCTCGGTGGTGTCGCGCTGGCAATTACTGTGGGAATCGCCTCTCACTTTGCCGGAGAGAAAAGCAACCTTCCCATCGAGCAGTTGTTTCGCACGCGAGCCGACGTGATTTGGCTGATGATTTTTGGAATTTGCGTTGCGCCGTTTTTCGAGGAGACCATTTTTCGCGGCTATCTTTATCCCGTGTTTGCCCGCAAATGGGGAATTCCAGCGGGAATTTTCATCACCGGCCTGCTGTTTGGGCTGATGCACGCAGTGCAGCTCTGGGGCGGTTGGGTGCAAATCGCATTACTGGTGCTGGTCGGAATCATTCTTACCGCGGCGAGAGCGCGCACTGGGTCAGTGGTGGGGTCGTATCTGATTCACGTCAGCTACAACTCGTTTTTGTTTGTGGCCTTTTTGATTAGCACGCACGGGTTGAAGAATATCCCGCACGTGCGTTAGCTTCCGCGCCTGCGCGCCGTGCCGTCATGTACAATGATTGTTTTACTTTCATGCGAGGAGCGCGATAGTTGCGAACCGTTGAGCCGATCCGCTGGACCGCAGAGGGCGTGGTGCTGCTGGACCAGCGGCGTCTTCCCGGCGAAGTGGCGCACCTGACCTATACGGATTACCGCGAACTCGCCGCAGCGATTAAAGACATGGTGATTCGCGGCGCGCCGGCGATTGGCGTCACCGCGGCCATGGGCATCGCGCTGGGCGTTTCGCGTTCCCGCGCCACAACCGTGGATCAATTGCACGCGGAATTCAGCGAAATTTGTGGCGCTTTTGCGCGTACGAGGCCCACGGCTGTCGATTTGTTCTGGGCCATTGAGCGATTTCGCAAAAAGTTCGACTCGCTCGCGCACAATGCTGCGCAAAATAATCTCAAATCCATAAAGGAAGCTATTGTCACCGAGGCTCTCACGGTTCATCGCGAGCGGCAGGCGGCCGACGAAGCCATTGGCAAATTTGGCGCCGATTTGCTGCCCGCAAATGGCCGCGTGATGACCCAATGCAACGCCGGCGCGCTGGCCACCGGAGGCATTGGCACGGCTCTGGGCGTGATTCGCGTCGCGGTTGAAACGGGGCACAAAATCGAAGTGCTGGTTCCGGAAACGCGCCCTTATTTGCAAGGCGCGCGCCTCACTGCATGGGAATTGCATGAAGACAAAATTCCTCTGACGCTCATCACCGACAATATGGTGGGACATTTCCTGAAGACTGGCTCGGTGGGGGCCATCGTGGTGGGCGCGGACCGCATCGCGGCCAATGGCGACACCGCGAACAAAATCGGCACGTATCCGATGGCGGTGCTCGCGCGGGAACACGGCGTGCCATTTTTCGTGGCCGCGCCCGTCTCAACACTGGACCTTTCGATTCCGACCGGCGAGCAGATTCCCATCGAGCAGCGAGCCGGCGCCGAAGTCACCCATCTTCGTGGTGTACGCATCGCTCCGGAAGTTGCGGTTGCGAATCCCGCATTCGATGTGACGCCAGCGCGGCTGATCGCCGCGATTATCACCGAAAAGGGCGTGGCGCGCGCGCCATACGAGGAATCGCTCAGGAAAATGGCCAAGTAAGCAGCTGGGCGGGCCGGCGGCGGATACCGTTTCCAACCCGGCTGTCTTGCAGGCACAACCGTAGATGGATAGAGCAACTTCTGTGCGGTAAGCGCCGTCTAATCCACAGCGACTGGTAGTCTGGTAGGCTATCTGTCGGCCCCGGCCATAGGGTGATGAGCGCTGGGCGCTTATCGAATCAAGAGGAGAGGGCGAGCTTCCTGGGGAGGCGAGTCTATTTCAAATCGGAGGATATGCGCATGTTGTTGCGAAAATTAATGGTACTCGTCTTCGTTTTAGCCTGCGGGCTGGCCTGTGGGGCTCCTAGCGCGCTGGCGCAAGACACAGTCTGGCAGAAAATTGAAGTGACGCCTTTCGGGGGTTACAAGTTTGGCGGCAAAATCAACGTCAGCGGCAACAGCACCAATCCTGGCGTCAATAATCTGTTGATCAAAAGCAACTACGATTATGGAGTAATGGCTGATTATGCTATCTGGCCGAATTTTGACGCCGAGTTCATGCTGGTGCGCCAGCCGTCGACTTTGAGTTCGCAGGATACCAGCACCATACCTCCCACGGTCACCCCCTTAACTGACACGACCTTGAGTACCTATACTTTTGGCGCATCCTATGCGTTTCGTGGTGATGCGAAGCTCAGGCCATTTATTGCGGGCGGCTTGGGCTGGACGCATTTCTCAAATATTGACAATCCGAATGGTGTCTATCTGGGTTTTTACAATAAGCTTGCTTATAACATCGGAGGCGGCGCGAAATACTACTTCAGCAAATTTGCTGGCTTCCGAGTCGATTTCCGGTACTTGGCTACTCGCACGACCCCCGGCGTGGGCACGCAGTGCGGTTACTATGGGTGCTATCAGGTGGGCACCACCAACCACGCCAATCAAGGCGAATTGAACTTCGGCCTGATTCTCAGGTTCTAAGCTCAATAAACCAAACACGAAAAGCGGGGGTCCCGCGCGGGGCTCTCGCTTTTTTATGTTCGAGTTGCGATTTTCGCCCGCGCTCTCGAGCGCATTCTGCGCCTTAGAAGGTGAATGTTGCTTTGAGCTGAATCAGGCGAGGAGAAGAATCCGCGCCGAGGAATGAACCGAAAATGCTGGTCGGCGAGCTCACCGTATTCAGAATTTCGCCGAAATTGGGACTTGCCGCGTTGTTGACGGGCAAGCCAAAATTCGGATGGTTGAGCACGTTGTAGACTTGCACGCCAATTCCAAGCCGCGCCCCCTCCCAGAACGGAAGCGGGGTCGATTTCATCAGGGCGACGTCTGCATTAAAAAATCGCGGCCCGCGGAAAACGTTGCGCATACCGCTGGTGAATGCATTTTCGCCGCCCACGTTGAATTCGGCGGCAGAGCTGCTGGGTCCATTGGGCGACAGGCAATTTGGCCCTGCGACAGAAGTGACCTGGCACGAAGTCGGCCCGCCCAGGAATACAGGCAGAACCTGCGAGAAATAATTATTGCTCGCGGTCAGATTTGCGCTTAGAGCGCTGTCCACCACGCTGTATGGCAGGCCTGAGCGCGCGAAGAGCGTGCCAGAAAGCTCCCACCCATCCACCCAGTAATTTGAGCCGCGCTTACCCAGCAGCCGCCGGAAGGGCAGCTCCCAAACCGCGTTGACGTTTCCAGAATGACGCACGTCATAGTCCGAGGGTCCATAGCCGCCGGCATAATTGAAGGGGTCCTGGGGGCTGAGCAGGCTGGTCGAAGAGAACGGCGCGAATCCGCCATTCGAAGTGATGTCAAACGAATGGCTGTAAGTGTAGCTGCCCGCGATTACGCCTGAGCCAAACGCCGTGAAACGATGGCTGACGCTGAGCGTGCCGCCGTTGTAGTGCGAATAGCCACCGGCGAAAAGCATCGTTACGCCTCCAAATCTGGGGTCGGCAGCGGCCGCCGGGAGGCTGGCGAATCCAAACGCATTTAACGAATTATCGATCACCGGCTCATGCACTCCGTGATTGCCCACGTAGCTCAAGGTGACCAAAGTTCCTTCGCCGAATTGACGCTGCAGTTCCAGGCTCCATTTCTGATACTGCGGTATTTTTGTGGTCGCCTCAGAGGTAAAGATGCTGGGAGGGGTAAATCCTGGACTGTTCGCGAGGATCGTTGAAAACGTTTCTCCGGTGACGAAACCATTCTGGAAAGCAGCATTGGTATTCGTGGAATCCGCAAAAATGCTTCGACCGGTGGCCGAGGAAGCTGGCACGATGAAGTCGTTTGTGCTCACAAAGGTAGCGTCCAGCGGGGGATTTTGCGCGAAGTTATCCACGACTTGAGGCGGCAGCATATTGTAGAAAATGCCAGCGCCGCCGCGCACCACAGTTTTGCCGTTCGGCCCGAACGGTTGCCAGGCAAAGCCGAAGCGCGGCTCGTAAAGAATACTCTGAAAGCGCGGGAAGGCCTGCAACTGGTTGAGTTTGATAGCCTGATTGTACGGAATGGCAGCCAATTGGGCTTGGTTCGTGCCATTTGCAATCAGATTGAATTGACCAGCGAGTTGCGCAAAGCACAAATGGCGGCAAATAGGATTAGAATCGTGCTCGACGCGCAGCGCAAACGTAAGGCTCAGCGTCTTGCTATAGCGCCAGTCGTCTTCGAAATAGCCGCCCGACGTGTAATAGGCAATCGGTTCATCCAGGGATTGCGGAAACGATTGTCGAAATGAGTCGCCGCTCACGCCGCCAGTGAAAAAATCATTGATGCTGTTGATGGTCAGCAGGCCCCTTTGCAATGCGCCGAAATTGTGATCGCTGACGTCAACGCGGCGGAACAGTCCTCCAATTTTCACGGTATTGCTGCCGGAAGTTACCGTGAAATCGTCGGATACCTGAAATTGTGTGCTGCTTTCGCCTCGTGGGAGGTCGCACATCTGCCCTCCGACGAGAACGTCGTAACCTTGGCCAAGCGGTGGATTGACGCAAGGGTTCGGACCCGCGGTGTTAAAGAACGTGCCATCCGCGAGTGCGATGGTCGTCGGGAAGGTGATGCCCGTTAGCGATGGAGCCGGCGCCGAAAACACGTCTGAAAATAACTGGCCACCTGCCAGAAACTGGTTCGCCGCGGAAGCGCCGAAGGTGTGGGACCATTCAAGCTGCGCCTGTTTCTCCGGCTGAGAGCTGCGCACATTGAATTGGCTGCTGATGGGGTCGGAATAGGCGACCTGGTTTCCGCGGTCCATCTGAAAGCGGAAAAAAAGCCGGTCCGCCGGTCTTAAATTGAGGTCAAAGCGAAAGCCAACCAGCCACTCGGTGCTCAGATTGTCCTGAGAGGATACGAAGCTATACGAACACGGCTCGGCACCTGAGCCATAGAAACGGGTATCGCCATTGAAATTCCCGCAACCGTCTCCGGTCGTAAACTGCTGGCCGTTCACAGAGGTTATACCAGGCGCCTGATTATCGAGCGAGGTCGTCACTTGAGGCGCATTGTTGAACAGATAGAAGAGCTCCGAGTTGTAGAAATTAGATACGTCAGGACGAAACACTGACCCGTTGCTACTACTGAAATTGTCTGCGCTATTGAGGTACGAAGTCGTGGCGGCCTGAAATTGTGGGCTGGGAAATACGACCGTGGCGGTGGACGGCACCAGCACGCGCAGCCCCTCAGTATTGATGAATATGAACGCCTTGTTCTTCTTCAGCGGGCCGCCCAATGAGCCCTGCCACTGATTTTCACCATCGAAAGGCCGCGGATTTCCTGCGGCATTATTGAAAAAACTGTTCGCGTTCAGAAAGCGCTGGTTCCAAAAGTAGTTGGCATTTCCATGAAGAGTATTCTCGCCGGAACGGGTGAGGTAATCCACGCTGGGCCCGGCAAGTTCTCCATAATTGCCCATGTATCCGTTGCTGACAATACTCACTTCCTGTACTTCATTTGTGCCGAGCATCAAGTTGGTTGCGCCTGCATAATTGGTGTTCGAAAACGGCTTCATTTCGTCCATGCCGTCGACGCGGAAACGGTTGGAAGTGGCGGGCATGCCGTAGTTCGAAAAATTCCCAGTGCCTCCTTCGGTATTCATCACCGAACCGGGCGTCAACTGCGCCAGGTAGGTCATGTCGTTCCCGGGATTCGGAAGGTCCCTGATTTGCTGGCGATCGATAGTTGTGCTGACGTTCCCATTTTGCGTTTGCAGCAGGGATGACGCTTGCCGGACAACGCCGTGCTGTGGCTGAGTGCTCAGTTGGAAATCCACTCTCACCGGCTCGCCCAGCCGAACAGTGACTACCTTTATCGAAGGCTCAAATGCGTTTGCTCTGACGGTAATCGTGTAGGAGCCGGGATCGAGAAGCCCAAATTGATAAACGCCCGATAAATTGGTGCTCGTTGTCTGCAGAGTGCCCTTCGCGTTGTCGCGAAGGACTACCGACGCGTTCGGAACAACGGCGTTCTTCGGGTTCGTGACAGTGCCCAACACGCTTCCGGTGGTCATGGTCTGAGCCGCGAGCCGCGCTGGATTCCAAGTCAAACCCAGCAATAGCGCGAAGGCCACAAACATTGAGCGTCTAAAACTCATCAAGTCCTCCATCGAGGTTTTTTTCCCGGAGCAAACGGATGATGCTCAGATAAGTGTCAATTTCCTCAAACCCACGCGAGCAACCCCAAATTGCCAAAAAGCGATCAAGCAGTTTACATCAGTCCCCGACGAGGCCATACAGTTTGATTTTTCGCGTCGGCGCGGACTTAAGCTGTGGAACACGAAATCTGGACACTTTTGACCTACTTGGGGATGCCGTACCTTCGGAGATGGTTGTAGCGATTCACGCGTGCCGGATTCCACGACTGTACCGAGCTGAATGACCCAACTCCTGTCTCAACAAGCTGGGCAGACCAAACGAATGGTTAGAGGCGAACAGTATCTATGACTTTGTCGCGCTTCTTTGCTTGCGCTCGCTAGTGAGAATTTGGGAGACGCGATCCTCCGAGACACCATTCGCTCGCGCAATTGCGACAGCCCTGTGAACGGCAGAAGGATGAGTCCGGAACATTTCGGTTACGCGGTTCATCTGGCGTCAAATCCAGCAAAGGCATTGAGCAAGTGTCCCCTTCCCTGAGGCAGAATGTAGACGTGCCGCAAATCCACGTTCATCCTATCTGCCATTGTCATAGCGCGATTTCGCAGTTCGCCAGCCTTGAGCAGCCGTACGTTCACGCCCAAGGCCCTGTCGTGAAAAATACGACCCGTCACGGAAACCACAAAAGCGCAAATGAGCCAAATGATGCCTCGAGGATCGCCATCGAAAATAGCTTCAAAGGCGTCTGAAATTAGCAGCAGCGGAACCACAAAACGTATAACGCTCCAGAATGCCTGGCGCAGCACGGCCGCGTGCGACCAGTGCAAATGGGCTACTTTCTTGTCAGTGGCATACACGATGGTTTGTGTCATTGAAAATGTTGCGAGCGGCACGAGCCAGAAAGCACGGTGTTTTTGACCCTGTTGCGGCGCAGGTGCTCAATGTGTGCGCGCCGCCTTGCAACAAGCGCCGCGACAGGAAATGCACATCTCGAGAATGGATTGGGCTCAGGATTTTTTCTTTTTAGGTACCTTCGCGCCTTTTTTACGGGCCTCCGAAAGGCCGATAGCGATGGCCTGCTTGCGGCTTTTCACTTTTCCACCCTTGCCCCCTTTACCGGATTTCAGCGTGCCGCGCTTTTTCTTGTGCATGGCCCTCTTGACGCTTCTTTGTGCTCCTTTTCCGTACTTTGCCATTGCGTTCCTCCTCGCAATTTAGAGTAGATCGAGTGCTGAGCAATTTTCGCGCCGCACTTGCTTCACGGTGCATTCCTGGGGGGCTTTTTCCGGCCGCCAGCGCAGAAATTTGGTGCCGTGACGAAAACGGCCGCCGGTGAAATGGTCGAATTGCACTTCCACGACAAGCTTAGGCTCGAGGGGCTGCCATTCGAGCGAATGTTTGGTGCTCCAGCGACTGGGCCCGCCGGGAGCTTTTCCGGTGAAGCCGGGCGGCTTGATGACCTTTTCGAGTTTTTTCGTCAGAGAGGCGCGATCTTCATTTCGGATGAATGAAGTGAAGCCCACGTGATCGAGCAATCCTTGCGCGTTATACAAACCCAAGAGCAGGGAACCGACGAGCGGTTTTTTTTCGAGGTAACGAAAGCCGCCTACCACGCAATCGGCGGTGCGCTGTGTTTTGATTTTCTGCATGCCGGTGCGTTCGCCGGACTGGTAAGGAAGGTCGTCGCGTTTGGCGACGATTCCATCGAGACCCGTACCCATGTGAAACCATTTGCGAGCCACAGCGATGTCACGAGTTGCGGGCGAAACTTGGATGAGGCCGTTCGGCTCAAAATATTTACCGGCGAATTTTTCCAGAGCGTCACGCCGTTCGCGCAGAGAGCTGCCAACGAGTTTTTTGCCGCGCTCATTAACGAGAAGGTCAAAAACGATGAAAACTGCGGGAGTGGACTGACTGAGCTTCCGAATGCGCGTTTCGGCAGGATGAATGCGCATCAGCAAATCATCGAACGAAAGATTTCCGTTCAGCGGAATCACGATTTCGCCATCGAGGACGAATTGCTTGGCTTTGAGCGACGATAATGCGGCAACGAGTTCCGGAAAATAACGGGTGAGCGGCTTGCCGGATTTGGATTCGAGATAAACGCGAGCGGCGTCGCGAAAAGCAATGCAGCGGAAACCATCCCATTTCGGCTCGTAATGCCAGTTTGCGCCGGTGGGAAGCGCCGTGGCGGGAAGCGCCTCCATGGGAGCGTAATTGCGCGGAAGTGGGAGTGTCATAGGAACGGTTCCAAGCGGGTTCGGCCGGTCTGGGAGAGCAATGGCTTCCACAGGTCGCCGATTTTCTTTAGGCGCAGGGGCACGGTCTTCATGGTGAAATCTTCCATACGCACGCCGCGCTCGACTTCCTGCCAGGTGAGCGGAGTGGAAACTGTGGCCGCGGGCTTGGGGCGGACGGAATAGACAGATGCCAGCGTTCGGTTCCACGCGTTCTGATTATAGTCGACAAGAACGCGACGGGCTGGACGCTTTGCCACGCGATATTCGGAGGTGATGAGCTTAGGATTTCTGCTGGCGAGTTTGACGGAAAACGCCTTGGCGAAGGTCCACACCTGCTTTTGCAACGGACCGCGCACAATAGGAATGTAAACGTGAATACCGCGCGAGCCGGTCGTCTTTGCGTAACTTTTGATTTGCAGCGAGGCGAGAGCGTCGCACACGAGCAGCGCGGCTTCAAGTACTTGGTCAAATGTGGCGCCTTGCGTAGCATCCAAATCGAAATGCAAGAAATCCGGGCGATAAACGTCGTCGCAGCGCGCGTACCATGGGTTCAGATCAATGCAGCCAAGATTGACGACCCACAGCAGCGAGGCGAGATGTTCGATCACGGGAAAATCGATGATGTTTCCGGAGCTGTGTTCGATGGAACACAACGGAATGTAGGAAGGGCGCGGAGAAGGAGCGCGCTTCATGAAGAAAAAATCGCCGGCGATTCCATCCGGATAGCGCTTCATGACCATGGCGCGATCCTGTAAATGCGGCAAAAGCCAGGGCGATACGTCGAGATAGTATTGCAGTAGCTCGCGCTTGGTGAGACCGAGTTCCGGCCAGAAGATTTTTTGGAGATTGGTGAGATGAACTGTTCCGCCCTGGACGCGAAGCTCGGCTTCGTTCACGCCAAGGGGAATTTCGCTGGATTTGGCGCGGCTCTGCCGGAGCTTTCGCGTTGCGCGATGTTGCGCGCGGGCTGGAGCCGGATTGGATTTGCTTTGCATTGCACGACCTTCGCATCCTTTTAGACAGCCGAAAAGTGGGGCTGGTGACCTGCATCTGCGAATTCGTTGCCATCGGACGGCTGCCCCAGCGGAGGAGTGGTGCGGAGGTGAATTTGGCGAATTGTTCAGTTCGGAATTAATATGGCTGGGCTATGCCATCGGGCAGAAATTCGACGAAGGTGAACGGCGCGGACGCAGCGTGCTATTACAATGCCGCGCGCAAACGAATTTTTCTATTGTCGCCGGCGAACGTGTCTGGGAAGCGCGGCCGGTTAATCCTGGGCGAGCGCGCGCATTGCGAATTGGCGGTGAGGCTGCGCGAAGGCCGCGTGCCGCTGGGCGAGATCTTCAGCTTTATTAGCGGACTTTATTTTCGCGGCAAGCTGGCATATGCGCGGACATTTGCGCAACCACCGGCGGCCGCGGCGGGCATTTTGGTGATTACCGCGTCGCGCGGACTGATCGCGCCGGAGACCCCGGTGAGTTTGCAGGAATTGCGCGAGCTGGCGGCGAATCCCATTGATGTCGGCGATGCCAGGTACCGAAAACCGCTGGAGCGGGACGCTCGATTGCTTTGCGAGAAGAGCGGAGGCTGCGAGGTGGTGCTGCTTGGAAGCGTTGCGACCGCGAAATACGTCGAGCCTTTGCTGGGAGTCTTCGGCGCGAGCTTGATGTTTCCGGCGGAATTTGCCGGGCGCGGAGACATGAGCCGTGGCGGTTTGATGCTGCGCGCGAGTCGCGATGGCGTGCAGCTAACTTATGTGTGCGTGGCGAATTCTCTGCGACACGGGCCGCGACCTCCGAAACTCGCGAGATTGGCTCCGCTTCGCCGCGCGGCAAAATCCGCCGTGAGCGGAAGCATTCCAGGATAGGAAAACAGCGGAGACAGACAGCTCGCGCCGAGCAATTGCGGATATCCGCTGCTCCGCCGTACACTGTTTGTGCCCACGCAATCGAACTTAACGTTGAATGGAGGCAGCATGGCTCGCAAAGCTACAGCAGTCTGGACCGGTTCGCTGAAGGAAGGCAAAGGAAACATTTCCACGGAGAGCGGAGCCCTCTCGCAATCGCCGTATTCGTTCAAGACGCGGTTCGAGAATGAACGCGGCACAAATCCCGAGGAGCTCATCGCGGCCGCGCACGCGGGCTGTTTCACTATGGCTCTTTCCGCGCAGCTTGGTGCCGCAGGAATCACTGCCGAGCGTTTGGAGACGGTCGCGGCCGTCACGCTAGAAAAACAAGGGGAAGGATTCGCCATCACGAAAATTCATCTGGACGTGACCGCGCGGATTCCCAATGGGGACAAAGCCGCATTCGACAAAGCCGCCGAAGCCGCCAAAGCGGGATGCCCGGTTTCCAAATTGCTCAAGGCTGAAATCACCATGAGTGCGAAACTGGAAGGCCAGCGGGCTACCGGCGCTTGATGAGCCAGTGACAGGCGGGGAGCGACCAGTGACGAGCAAGCAAAGGCAAAACCGCGCTGGCGAGGTTCGTGCCTGAGACAGACAGGCTCTGCGGCGCAGGCCACCTATCTATTTCAGAAGCTTTTCGTAATGTACAAAGCCAGTGCGCGTTGCGATGCGGTTATAGAGCAGCATCGCGTTTTTGTTGGTTTCGTGCGTCAGCCAGTAAACTTTTGCACATCCTGTGACGCGCGCCGCCGCATACACATGCTCGATTAATTTCCGCCCGGCGCCGCTGCCGCGAATCCCCGGCGCGACAAAGAGATCCTGTAAATAACAATTATCCGCGATTGTCCAGCACGTGCGGTGATGCAGCCAGTGCACCATTCCGACCGGGCGGTCGCCGGCAAACGCCAGTGCGCCAAACACTGGCTCGCGGGCATCGAGCATTCTCGCCCAAGTCACGCGGGTCGTTTCCGGCGGAATTTCCTCTTTGTAAAATTCCTGATATCCGCGCCATAGAGGAAGCCACACAGCGTAATCCGCTGCCTGCAACGCACGCACGGTAATCGCATCGCGCATCGAGTGTCACCCCCGCGAAGAATAGCAAACTTTTGTTTGAAGAGAAGGCCACGGCATACCCCCGCGGCCCTCTTTGTCGAAATATGCCCGAATCGAACGGACGCAAAAACGGGGTGACGACCCCTCAATCCTCCAGAATACTATGAGCCGACTTTATGGTACTTCGGCCGTTCAACCTTTCGACAGCAATCAGTATCAAGTCGAACATCGAGTCTTTTAACCTCTTTCGTGGTGTGTGAACTGCTGTGGCAGCGTATTTGGGGCGGGGAGTCAAGCCGTTTCTATAGAACGGAGGCGAGTCAACAGCGGCGACTTGATCGCGGCGCGGAAGACGGCGGGCACATCCGGTATATCTTCCGCGCCGCTGCTATTTGATACGACCAAGCAAGTTACTTCTTGCCGCCTCCGGGTTCGCTTGAGTTTACGCCGATGGTGTACGGGCCATTGCCGAGGGCGTGTCCCTCCCTGCCGGAAAGGCTTGGCGCCGCCACAATATTGTACTCGCAGGTAGCAGCCGCCCATCCGATGAAATCCAGTTTTCCGCCTGCCGGAATGTAAAGGGCAAGAGGATAATTGTTAGTGCTGTCCCCGCTCAAATACGAAATGGGCAGTTGGTAAGCGACGTTGTCTTCGTTGTGAATCTCCAGTATCTGTCCGACGTTGATGGTTACCGAGTCCTGGCTGGGCGTTTGGTTGTTAATCGTGATTGTCCGATTGGGTGTGATCATTGGAGCTGGCGCTGCTTGTGGCATTTTCGTTTTCCTCCTGAGGATATTTATTTCTGTTTGAAATGAAATCCCGGATCCTTCAGAAGCCCCTGCATCGTAGGATCGCCTGTGAGATAGGCCGGAGGATACCCCTTTTCAAGGCTCTTCTCCATGAAATAAATCGCCTGAGCGCGATTGCCTAGAATTTCGTAGGCTTCGGCAACATCATCCAGAATCCACGGATCGCTGGGCGCGAGCGCGAGGGCTGCGCTCAAGTGAACGATCGCTTTGTCCTTCTGCTTTTTGCCGGCGTACAGAACAGCAAGCGCAGATTGCAGGCTCGCGTCATTCGGCCGGCTCTTTGCAAGCGGCACGAGCAGAGCGAACTCTCGTTCCTCCGCGGTCTCCGCTTTGTCGTTCTCCTTGAGCCTTTTGTATGCAAGGGCAAGGTTGGCCCATAGCCGGAAGTCTTTGTCATTGAGTTGAAGCGCTTTTTCGGTCACGTCCGCTGATTCGGCATAGCGCTTTTCGTTGTAGTAGAGAACCCCGAGATTTGCATACGCCCAATAGCTGGGAGTTATCTGGATGGACTTCCTCAAGGCTTGTTCGGCACTAGGAAGGAATTTTGGGTCGCCCATATCCAGGTAGGCTTGTGCCAGATTGTTGTAAACCTGCGCGTTGTCCGGAACCAACTGGACAGCATCGTGATACTGCGCAATGGCGTCGGCATAGCGCCTCTGGCGAACATAGAACCTACCCAGGTTGTCGTAGCCATCCCAATAGTCAGGGCGCAGAGCGACGGCCTTTTTGTACGCTGCTTCGGCATCGGCAATGCGGCCGGCGTTTTCGTATGCGCGCGCCATTCCTGCGAGGGCTTCCGCACTGTGCGGGTCAAGCTGAAGGGCGTGCTGAAATTCCTGCACCGCCAAATCGTGTTCGCCGGCAGCATCATGAATCTTGCCCAGCGTGACGTAGACCGCAGGCAGATGGTCGTCGAGCTGGACCGCTTTCGCGCAATTTGCAGTGGCTTCGTCAATCCATTGCGGGTTCTGGCTTAGCTGATACTTCAGGCGGTAAGCCTCGCCCAGCTCTGCATAGCCCACAGCAAAAGTGGGATCGGTTTTTACGGCCTGGTTAAGCGAGGTTATAGCAAGGTCGAGATTGCCGGGCTTGTCGTAGCGTTGAATGTAGCCGAGCGCCGTGAGATACGACTGGTAAGCAGCGGGATTGGCCTTGCCGCCCGTATTTTTAAGCATGTCGGGCGTGACGGAAATGCCCATTAAGTTGGCGAGGCGGGAAACGGCTTCGCTCTGCAGCGTTGCCAAATCGCCGGCCGGATCTTCGAATTGCGCAGAGCCGATTTGCCGCAGCGTCTTGGCGTTGATGAGGTTGACGGTTAGCTGAACGTCCTGGCCTTCGCGCTCGATCGAACCTTGGACAACAAGTGTCGCGCCCAATTCACGCAGCGCCGCTGAAGGATCGTCCACCTTGCGAGCCCGAACGACGCTCGAGGGAACGACCCAGAGCGATTGATTGCCGATATCGAGATTGGAGAGCGCGCCAGAGAGGCTGTCCATCAAGCCTTCCGCGAGCGGGGCGTTGGCAGGATTGTTGCCGATATTTTCGAAAGGCAAGACCGCAACGTGATTTTCTGGAGCGCCGAAAATAAGCCGCGAGATGCGCGCACGCACCGAAGAGAGCGCCAGCGCGATACCAATCAGCATGAGGGGAAGAGCGGCGGCCAGCCACCAGCGCGACCAGCGTTTGGGTTGGGTGCGAGCCGGAAGCCAGGCGGAAGCGGAAGCGCGCTCGACGTATCGTTGAAATTCATCGCCGCGAATGCTAATCGTCGGCGCATTGGGATCAACAGCGTGCGCGGAACTGGAAAGATGCGAGCTCCGGAACGTTTCCAGATCTTCGAGCATCGGGCGGCAATCGGAATAGCGCGAGGCCGGATCCTTTGCAAGCGCGCGATAAATGATTTTCTGGAGTTCGGGGGAAACATCCGGCATGGGTCCGGGCGGCTCGTTGATGACCGCGAAAAGCGAAGCGGTGGCGCTCTCCCGCTGGAAAGGGCTGCGGCCGCTCAGCATCTCCATGAGCACGACGCCCAGCGCCCAGACGTCGGCGCGCGCATCTACAGATTTGCCGAGCGCCTGCTCGGGCGCCATGTAGTTTATGGTTCCGGTGATGCCCTGGCTCAACGTTTCCGTATTCGATTCCAGCACGCGCGCAAGACCGAAATCTACAATCTTGGCAACGCCATGCTTGGTCAGAATGACATTTGACGGCTTGATGTCGCGGTGAACGACGCCGCGCGAGTGGGCTTCCGCCAGGCCGCGTGCCACTTGCAGAGCAATGTCCACGGCTTCGCTGACGTCGAGCGGGCCGCGCGCGATGCGTTTCGCCAGCGTCTCGCCTTCCAAACATTCCATCACCAGAAAATCGACGCCATCTTGAAGGCCGATGTCGTGCAGCGTGCAGATGTTCGGATGATTCAGGCTGGAGGCGGCGCGCGCTTCGCGCTCAAAGCGCTGGCGCGCTTCCGGAGTGCTCGCCAGATGCTGCGGCAGAATCTTGATGGCGACCTCGCGGCCCAAGCGCGTATCGCGCGCGCGATACACTTCCCCCATTCCGCCCGCGCCAATCGCGTCGAGTATCTCGTACGGCCCTAACTTTGTCTTGGATGCCAGTGCCATTGTTCGCGAACCGTCGCTCCTTTTCACCGTCAGGAGCGGCTAATTTGCGTGCAATCCTACCTGATTTACGTTCGGTTTGCTCATCTTCATTACAAATTTGCTTGCGTAGGCAGAGAGTTATTCAGCCTGCCGGGAGGGGCACCTTCTTACGCAGGGAATTTCCGGCGAACGGACTGCATAAGTGGATACCGGTTTATTTCTTGCGCGGGGAAGATTACGACTTGCCGCTGGGAAGGAGCGCGAGTTGCTGATCGGCCTGGTCGGCTGCGGTCGTGTCGGGATATTCGGTTTTGATTTGCTGATAGAGCTTCACAGACTGCGCGGGATTCGATTGCTGATAGTGCGCCGCGAGGGCGAGCAGCACGACGGGCTTGGGCACCAGCACAGAAGAATTCTGCAGCAGTTCATTATAAAGCTGAACTGCCTGCTGCGATTTTCCGGTCTTGTCGTAAATTTCCGCGAGTTCGAAGCGCGCCATCGCCGCAAAATCGTGGTCTGAGCTTTTCTCAGCTTGGATTAGAGAGCTAATTGCCTGCGCATCCTGTCCGAGATGCTCTTCGCAAAGCGCCGCATAATACCGCGCAAGCTCTCCGACATGCGCCCGCGGATAGTCTTTGGCCACTGCCTGGAATTTCTTCAGCGCGTCCTGAAACTTCTTCGACTCATCGGAGTAGCTAATTTCATTGGGTTGAGGGGGCTGCCCCGGACCAACGAGAACCGCTTGATAAGTTTGCATCGCGTCGCTGAAAGCGGCTTCCGCCTTCACCGATTGCCGTTGCGCGTAAATTCTCCAGCCAAAAATCCCGCCGCCGATGATCAACGCGGCGATCACCACGTACACCAGCGCCAGTTTGTGCGACAGGACCGCTTCCGCGCCGTGCGAAAGCGCGTCCTGGAACTGGTTGGTCTTCAATTCTTGACGAGAAATATGTTTCGACGGCTTTGCCACGTTTCACTCCAGCAAGAGTTGGAAACTCCATGCTAACACAGAACACACCAAAACTCTGGTGCGGCCGCGAGAATTTCGAACGGGGGATTCAGCCTTGCGTATTTGGCCAAGGCTAAATTGCGCGCTTAAGCCGCCGTGACGTTCTCTGCCTGCAAACCTTTGGGACCCTGCTTCACTTCGAATTCCACCAACTGGCCTTCATTCAGCGATTTGTAGCCGTCCATCTGGATTGCCGAAAAATGGACGAAAACATCTTCGCCTGATTGCCGTTGAATAAATCCGTATCCCTTGGCCGCGTTAAACCACTTCACCACACCTTGTTCTCGATCCAATTACACACCCCTTTTTATTTGAAATACTGGCGACCGGCGCGCGCGCGGAATGAATCGCGACTGACGTACGGCGCGTTTCATAAACGGCGCGGGGCCGCCTGGCGGCGGGATTTTAACCAAAAAAAACGGCGCATGTCCAGAGAAGCTGAATTCTTGTTCAGCAAGCTGTAAATTGTGTCAGGTATGTCGCAACCGTTGGCAGGTTTTGAGGCGGAGCGCCGAACTAGACGTTTAGATAGGCGTGAGGATCATTGAAGTGGTTCACGCCGGCATACGGCTCGTCCATGTAAAGGTGTGCGGTGTCTACCAGAATGGTGCCGTCCGTTTGCAATTGCATCCAGCAGCGGTCCATCGGACGCGGCGCAGGTCCGGCAAAATTAATTCCGTCGATATCGTATTCACTTCCATGGCAAGGGCAGTGAAAAATATTCTGCGCCGGAATCCAATCCGGCGTGCAGCCCAGATGCGTGCAAACCGCTTTGATCACGAAGATGCGGCCCGGGTCCTTGCGCACCCAGATGCGATTCGACTGGAGGAATTGCTGGTTCACTCCCATATCGAAGCTGGACGGATAGCCGATATTGACGTTAGTGTTGGGTTCAAAAAGCGCGCGCGGAAAAAAATAGCGCAGGAACATCAGGAAATTCACGCCCAGGTATCCCCAGAGGAACACCCAAATGAAGCGGCGGCGAACCTGATCGACTTTTTCTTTTTTCTTTTTGTCGTCGCTGCCCGCGGCGGGGATGGCGGTCACTGAGGCGTTTTTCGCAAAAGCAGGAATCGAACTCGGATGCGGAACAGGCGGCGTTGTTTTTATCGGTTGCTCCATAATAAGTCCTCGAACGGACCGGACCGGGCGAGGCTTTGGCGTTACGGAAAAAATATCCCCTGCTCTTTAAAAGATGCTCAGCGCGCGTCTTTCGTTGTCGACAAAGATGCTGACCGAAAAGAAGCGCAAGACTGAAGCTCAAAATGCGTGAGGACGCGAAGCGGCGCGCGGCGGGGGAGGAATTGCGCTACAATATATGAGAATATAAGGAGAACGCGAAGCGTTTCGGGCGCATCTAAAGAATGTTGCCCGAAGGTTCGCAAAGAGTGAACTGAAAGGGCGGGAGACCGCCGAGCAGTCCGCAGTTCTGCTATGGATGGAGCTCCCGCCTGCTTCACGGAATTGAATCCGAGTGAAAGTATGTTCTCGCCGAAGGCATGGGCATTCAGTTTCCGAGGCAAGCGATCCGCGCAATTAATGCACTATGCGAAGCCAGCGATGATTTGTCATCTGAGGTTCAGGGAAGAGAAGACTTTTTTGGGTCCAGCACGTCCATGAATCATAAGGGCACATTCGCCCAAAGGAAATTCAAGGAGGGAGTGAGATGAGCAGCGAAATTCTTCACATGCGGCGCGGAGTCGCCGTTGCAATTTTGACTGTGGCTTTGATAGCAGGAGCGGTGTTCGGTGTCTGGGTGTTTCATTGGGCCGGGCACAAAGTGTTCGGCGCTCCGATGGTCCCGGTGAAAGTGGCGGGAAACGTGGATCCGGTGAGGCTGGGCGGGTTCGCCAACGGATTTGCGTCGGTGGTGCAGCCGGCGCTACCGGCAGTGGTGAACATTTCGACCACACACGTAATCAAAGTGCGACAAGGCATGCCGGACATTTTTAACGACCCGTTCTTCCAGCGGTTTTTCGGAGGACAATTCGGGCCGCAGCAGCCGCAGACGGAGAAAGAAGAGAGCTTGGGCTCCGGCGTGATTATCAACTCAGATGGATATATTCTGACCAACAATCACGTGGTCGCGCACGGCAGCGACATCAAAGTCGTCTGGAACAACCGGAACTACACCGGAAAAGTGGTGGGAACGGATCCACTGACGGACATCGCAGTGGTGAAAATTGACGCTACGGGACTGCCTACGCTGACGTTTGGAAATTCATCGGATCTGCACGTGGGTGACGTGGTGTTTGCAATCGGCGATCCGTTTGGAATTGGCGAGACGGCGACGATGGGCATCGTCAGCGCAACCGGACGCAGTCTGCGCGGCGGCGCTATCGCGGGCGAAGCGCAAGGGGCGTATACAGATTTCATTCAGACGGACGCAGCGATTAATCCCGGGAATTCCGGCGGGGCGCTGATTGACCTGCATGGGAATTTGATCGGTGTCAATACGGCGATTCTTTCAAGCGGCGGCGGGATGGGGGGCGAAGGCGGAAATGAAGGTATCGGCTTCGCCATTCCGATAAATATGGCGCGGCACATCATGGAACAACTTATCCAGCACGGAAAAGTAGAGCGGGGGTACCTGGGCGCGTATGTGACGGACCTAAGTCCTGCGTATGCGAAGGCGTTCGGATATTCGGGAGGCGGAACGGGCGCGTTGTTGGATGATGTGGAGCCGGGAACGCCGGCGGAGAAAGCCGGGTTGAAGCGTGGAGACATTGTTCTAGCGCTGAACGGCGAGTCGGTGAACGGCGCGGGCGATTTGACCGCGAGAATTGCCAGCACGACGCCGGGAACAAAAGTGACGCTGAAAGTTTTCCGCGAGGGGAAGACGTTCAACGTGCCAGTGACGCTCGGGCAGCTTCCGGAGAGCAAGGAACAGGCGATGAATGAAGGACAGCAGGGCAGTTCGACTGCTGAGGGGAAGGCGCTGGAAGGCGTCAAAGTGGAGGCGCTCACGCCAGACATTGCCCAACAGTTGAACCTGCCCGAGGGGACCAGGGGAGTGGTGGTTGCGAGCGTGGATCCGCAGAGCTCAGCGGCGCAGGCTGGACTACAGACGGGCGACGTGATTCAGGAAGTGAATCACAAGCCGGTGAATAGCATGAGCGAGTTCCGCAGCGTAGCGGCTGCGACGGATGATCAACCGGTGCTCTTGCTGGTGCGCCCGCGCGGTCAACCGAACATCACGGGATACATTGCGATCGAACCGGGCTCGTAAGCGAGGAGCAGCAAAGAAAGGCCGGCACGAGCTTGTGCCGGCTTTTTCCATTTTTTACGCATTTCTCGCAGCGCGCCAGAAGCCTGATTTTGGACAGGGAAAGACCCGTAAAATTCGCGAGGGCTGGCGACTCACTCTTGTTGGGCGTTTCAAACCGGTTCACGCAAGAAGTACGACGTGTGTAAGGGCGAGCTGGAGAGGTCAAAAAATGCACCGTGAGAGTAGGAAGTTCCTCATCGATGAAGCGCTTTGGCCGAGTGTACCGAGTTGGCAGTCGATAGTTTATCCGGTAAGGCATACACTTGGGGCCTGATTGACAGAGGGTGGAAAGAGGATTCAGATGAGATGGAGTGCGAAATAGCTCAGAAATGCATAAAAATGGCCGTATTGGAGCGAATCGTGCATGAGTCTTTTATGAGCAGGGTAGGCCTTGAGTTAACCGGTTTGCCGCGGTCGCTGCATTGGGGACAAAGAGGCGCAACTCGAGATGAATTGCCGGGTTTGTCTAATATGGAAACTGAGCGGAAAGCAAAGGGGAAGCAGGCAGAAGAAAAAGAGACGCGATTGCCTCATAGAGCAACCAAGTTCGATACCAGTACAATCGTACTATTCACCAGGCTCCGGTCGGTAGTACTACAATCGCTTGCGCCCGAATTGAAACACTAAAAACGGGAAGGTAAAAATGTCGTCCAACGGCTATCATCGGAATGGCAATCACAATCAGGAGGCATCGTTTACGCTGCTGGCGTCTGGAAAGCCACGGTGGCGTTCTATGGGCGCGGGTTTTGGAATTGAATTTGTAGTGCTGATGTGTGCGATTTGGATTCCGACGCTCTTTCCGACACAGATGAAGCAGGCAGCGCACTATGTGGAAATGCGAGTGATCGATGTGCCATATACGCCGCCGCCCAAACCGCAGCCGCGCGTGCAGCCGAAGTTAGTGCGGGTAAAGCGGGTCGAGGAAGCGAAATTACAACCGGAACCGAGACCTGTGATCCCGGACCCGCCAAAGCCGAAGATATTCGAGCCGGTATTCGAAAAGCTGAATAGGGTTGTGCCGCGGGAGAGGCGCAATCCGACGCCCGCTCCGAAAGTGAATGAGTGGGCGCGAATGGTTCCAGATGTGAAAACGAAATCGCTGGGAAGCTCGGCTATGCCGACGATCACGAATCCGCGGACTCTGGTACAGACCGGAGGATTCGGAGACCCACAAGGATTGCCATCGACCAACCGAAAAATGGTCGCGCCGGTGAACATCAATGCTGCTGGTGATTTCAATTTGCCCGAAGGCCCCGGAAAAGGAAATGGAAGAGGCGGAGCGAAAGGGCGAGAGGGAGTGGTGGCGAGTGCGGGATTCGGGAATCAAACGGCGATTGCGGGTGGAGAACGGAACGGCGGGCGCGTGCAGGAGGCAGGATTCGGGAACGAGGAGACCGCATCGAACGGAGCGCGCGTGAAAAAAGCCGCCGCAGCGCCGCAAGAACAGCCGGTAGTGATTCTGTACAAGCCGGTGCCGCAGTACACGGCTGAGGGCAGGCAGCAGAGGATTCAAGGGGCAGTGGTGCTGCAGGTGATTTTCAAGGCATCCGGGGAAGTGCAAGTTTTGAGGGTGGTACAGGGACTGGGCCATGGTCTGGATGAGAACGCTGAAATAGCGGCGCG